>CAJWKQ010000056.1 GCA_913041895.1 uncultured Verrucomicrobiales bacterium | reverse complement strand
CCGCATAACGCACAACGTCCAACCAATGCCGCGTCATCTGCTCGCCATAATGCGGGGAAGCCAAAAGCCGATCGATTAATTGTGCCCATGCCTTCTGAGCATCTTTTTCCCAGATCTCAACAAAAGTGAGGGTTTCACGAGGCAGTGGTGGGAGGCCAGTCAGGCTATAAGTAACACGCCGAATTAGATTAGCCGGGTCAGCAAGAGGAGCGAAAGTGAGACCCTCAGGCAATCTAGCTTTAATAAAGGCATCTATTGGATGACCTTTAGCTGGCACCCCAGGTTTCTTTATAGGTTTATAAGCCCAAAGCTTTTCAGGATCATACTTACGATTGGTCCAGCCTCCATCCAAGCCACCACTGGTTTTAACTAATACACCTTCAGCCTCACCCCATGGATTAGTTTCCTTAAGAATTACTGCAATGCGTTCTTCGTTCGGCCACGGAGCTCCAGCTTTAATCCATTTTTTGATATAACCGATCTGTTCAGCAGTAAGTTTATCATTTTCCTTGGGAGGCATAGCTAACCAATCATCTTCATGCATCCTAGTCACCGCCAGATACAAAGGGCTCTTTAAAGGTTCGCCTGCAACGATTGAAGGTTCCTCACTTTCTCCTCCCTTTAAAAGCCCCCTAAGGGAGCGCATATCCAAGTCTCCCTTGAGCTTCTTGGGGTCATCCCCATGACAGGTAAGGCACTTGGCCTTAAAGAGTGGTTGAATCTTCCGCGCAAAAAGCACATCAGCCGACACTTTCTCTGCAGCAATGGCAGCTTCAAAAGCAATCCCCAGAAACAAAATAAAGATAGATATTCTTATCACTTTTTTGGGGGATCAAACTTGGCCCGGTAAGCCTTGTATTCAGGCCAAGACAATTTGCCATCTTTGTTTGTGTCAGCAGCAGGATGTTTCGTGAAGTATTTGGTTTTCCAAGCCTCAGCAGATTGCTTCGAGTCAGTTTTATTTGCTGCTGCACTTTTGGGTTTGAAAGGTGGCTGAGGTGGCAAACCCGATCCAGAGGCTGAAATTCTCGACTTCAGTTCCTGGCGAAATACATTGAGCGTTTTGGCGTATGCAGAGTTACCAGAGAGGTTCGTCCATTCATGTGGATCACTCTTGGTGAAGTAAAGTTCTTCTTTACCATTGGCATACCGGATATACCGCCAGTCTTTTGCACGAAGGGCATAGTTCTCTTTCGAAGGATCATATTTCATTCGCCAGACATAAAGCGCTGTTAACGCAGAGCTAGGACCAGACCATTTACCTTTCTCGGGATTCTCAAGCAATGACCTCAAGCTATAGCCATCGAGTGGATGACCCTTTTTGCTCTTTCTGGTTTCTTTTGACAGGCCGCACAGATCAACAAGTGTCGGATAAATGTCGATAAGCGACACAGGTTGATCCGATACACCTTTCACTCTCGCAACCCCAGGCGCACGAATAACCAAGGGCACACGAGTACTTTCCTGCCACAAGGAATTTTTGTAGAGATAATTCTTCTGCCCCATACCCCAACCATGATCACTTGTCAGGATAATGATCGTATTATCCTTTATAGACGAGTTATCAACGGCATCGAGAATTCGCCCAATTTGATCGTCGACCGAGGCAACACTAGCAAGATATGCCTGAATGAAATGTCGCAATGCATCGTCCTGAGATTTGTAGGAATCAACCAGCGCATGGAATAAACGTGTCCCCATATCTTCACTACGAGGACCATCTGCACCTTCGGGAATTCCGCGAATCGACCTCGCAAAAGTATCCTCGATATCTCCCGGCCGGATAACCGGCAGCTCAATTGAATCAAGAGGAAACATGTCGAAGTATTTTTTAGGCACGATTAAGGGCGTATGAGGGCGAATGAACCCGACCCCCATAAAGAACGGTTGACGCCCCGGCTTTCCAGCACGAGCTTTCAATTGATCCACTGCCCACTGCCCATTCAGTTCATCTGCCGTCAAATCCCTATCGGCCTGTGAATTAACTTTCATGTTTCGCTGATCGGCCCAACTGCCCGTTCTCCAAACGAGAGGTTTTCCTTCAAGCGATGTCTTTCCCGCAAGATTCACCAATGGCCCATATGACCCATCAATAGCACCGATGTCACGATAGGGGGCAGGAACACCGGGATGAGGAAGTTTATCCTGACCATCAAAAACGAATGGGCCGTAATCAGCACGGTTGCCGTAGTTCTTCCATTCCTGCCGCACCATATGGTGCATTAGTTTGCCGGTTCCAAGTGTCTGATAACCGTTCTCGCGGAAGTGATCCATCATCGTTCGGGAATTTTTCAGCACTTCATAACCATCCCATTTTGTGAAACCGAAGCAACCGGAATTATGCGGATAAATACCGGTAAATAGACTGGCCCGCGAAGGACCGCAGATTGGAATGTTACAATGAGCCTGAGTAAAAGTAACTCCACTGTCAGAAAGCCGGGATATGTTCGGTGTCTTCGCCTGAGAATGCCCCCCGAAGCCTTGAACGTAGTCATTGAGATCATCACAAATAATTAGAATGACATTAGGCCGGGATGCTGCCCAAGTGGCTTGCGCAAACGATAGCACCATTACGAATATTAAAATTTTCTTCATAACAGAAAAACTCGGACCTAAGCCAAAACTTCCTTTACCACGTGTCCGTGCACATTGGTGAGCCTGCGCTCTAGGCCATTATGGTAATAGCTTAATCGCTCGTGATCCAATCCCATGAGATGCAAAATGGTTGCGTTAAAATCATACACGCTGGTTCTATTATCCACAGCCTTGAAACCGAACTCATCACTGGCGCCATAGCTCATCCCAGCCTTTACCCCGGCCCCAGCCATAAAACATGTAAAGGCATCAGGATTATGATCGCGACCTGTTCCATTACCTTGCAAAAATGGCATACGACCAAATTCTGTGGCCCATACCACTAGGGTATGATCAAGCAAGCCCCGACGTTTCATATCACGGATTAACGCAGCGGTAGGTTGGTCCATGATTTCCGCCTGCATCGCATGGGTCTTGAGAATATTCTCATGCGAATCCCAGTTAGTAATACCGTTACCCCCTGAAGGGTCGCTCCCGTTGAATAACTGAACCACCCGCACACCTTTTTCCACTAAACGACGGGCAAGGATGCAGTTCTTGGCATATTCCTTTCTAAGGTCCGAGCCACTTTCAGTTCCGTATTCCCGATGAATAGATTCAGGTTCTTTGGAAAGGTCCATTACCTCCGGCACAGAGGTTTGCATCTTTCCAGCCAACTCATAACTGGCGATCCGAGCAGCTAAATTGGCATCACCGGGAAATTGTTCAAGGTGGCGATCATTTAATTGCTTCAACAAATCCACGGTAGCCTGATCGTCAACCGCATTAAATTTTTCCGGACGCTTAAGGTTATCAGGTGGATTTTTTGCCGTAAAACTGGTTCCTTGAAATGAAGCAGGCAAAAAACCGCTTCCAAAATTATTTTTCCCTGAACGCGCCAGTCCACGCGGATCATTAATGGCCACGAAGCCGGGTAAGTCAGAATTTTCAGAACCCAATGCATAAGTCACCCAAGCCCCAAAAGAAGGAAACCCTTCCATGGTAAATCCGGTGTTAAAGAAATTTTCCCCCTGAGGATGAGCTGCAGTTTCTGTGTGCAACGCGTGAAAAAAACAAAAATCATCAACCAATTGGGCCATATTCGGCAGGAGATCACTCGCCATTTTTCCAGTCTTACCCCGCGGTTTAAATTCCCAAAAAGCTTTGGCAACATTACCCGGTGGCCCCTCAAAGGTAACCTTCGGAATGTAGTCAGCTTTTTTCCCGTGCTGTTTTTCCAGAGCTGGTTTGTAGTCGAAAGTATCGATATGGCTCACAGCACCCGGACAATAAATTACCAATACCTGCTTCGCAGGCACGTTAAAATGTGATGGGCGTGGGGCATATGGATTATCTGCATCTATCCGAGGGCGGATAGGTGTTTTACCACTGAAATTAGTCGGATCATCCTCGGCCAAGAGACTTGCCAAACCCAAACCTCCCATCGAAAGCCCCGCAGTACGCATAAAAGAACGTCGATCCAAAAGACCGCGCCCAATCGGTGAAATACAACCAGTGTTACTCATTGAATAAAGGCAAATTCATTGGAATTAATAAGTGCACGAGTAACGAATTTTAACCCCCGTGATTTGGATACCCTTAAGCAGGAATTCAACTCATCAACTTTAGGCTGACGCCCAAGGATCAGTTCAAAACACCGTTTCACAGCTGCCTCTCCTTTTCCAGCCTCCTGTTCAGCACGTTGAGCAATAAATGCCGATTGCTCGACCACGAAAGGACTATTCATAAGATTTAATGCCTGCAAAGGCGTGGTGGATACCGGCCGCTTGGCGCGTACTTGACCACAGTCTGGAAAATCAAAAGCGGTAAAAATCTGGTCATCCACTCGCCTCATCCTTTCCTGGTACAACATCCGACGCCAAGTATGAGACCCGTGATTATCAGTCACCTCCCATTGAGCGTAAGTTTTCTTCACATTATGAATCCGATAGCTGCGCCCACCAATTTTTGGATCGAGCTTGCCTGAGGCCTGCAGAATCCCATCACGAATCACTTCAGCCTCCACACGACGCGGTGGAAAACGCCAAAACAGTGCTTCATCAGTCCGATGTGCAGCCGGACGACTGGATCGCTTAAAGGCATTAGAATGCACAAACAAACGAATCATATCTTTTACTGCCCAAGCTTTGATGTTTTTCCGTTTTGGATTCATGAATTCACTCGCCAGCCAATCGAGCAACTCTGGATGACTTGGTTTGGCCCCTGCCCGGCCAAAGTCACTTCCCGTAGAAACAAGGCCTTGACCAAAAACATGCTGCCAAAGACGGTTTACCATAACTCGTGCGAGTAAGGGGTTATCTGGATGAGTCGCCCAACGGGCAAAATAAACACGACGCTCAGATCCGGGAGTTTTCGAAGTGAGCTCAAGATTTCCATTAAGCAATTCGGGTGCTGCCGGCATCACTTCACCCTTCAAATTTTCTGGGCTACCACGACGCATAACGCGTGTTATAACTGGTTTAACAAAACGACCTACAAAACTTGGTTGAGGAGCCTGCTCGGCATAATTAACTATTAAATCCTGAATATTTTTTAATGGAGCAGCACGATCTGCGCGCTCCTTGTTGAGGGTATCGATGTAATGGGTATCAGCCAAAGTGTGCCATTGGCCGTTTAACTTTTGGCCCTGAATTTTCATGTGACTGAAAGCCATCTTGGGCATCGTATTTAGATAATCGACCTCGTAGTAGTACTCTCGGTTTGTGCTGAGGCGAACAAGACTAACGGTGCGCGGTTCAGAAAATTCTAGCAGTGCCCACGGCTTATCTTTGGATCCAGCCGGTGACTTTGCCCGCCAAGCCATCGTACCATATTCACCATCATTAATTCGATTGACTGTTGTACGACCGCGCTGGGCCATATGATCAGGACCACTGATTTTGGTTCCTTTCGATGCTAATGCCACATTGCCCTGCTTGGGGTCCGGCCCAAATAATTCCAGTTCATCAATTCCAACGTAGGGAGTTTTGAAATTAACACGTATGGCCTTAAGTTTAGCTGCACCAAAATGCACCTCACGATAACCGCCCCAATCTTCCTGCCAGGGACCAGTGCCTCGCAGCTTTTTACGTTCCTCAGTTATCCTCTGAAGTAAGGCCTCACCACGCTTACGCCTTGGATGATCTGGCCCGAATTCCGGAGACCGACTCCCAAACTCAATATCCTGAAAAACCGCTGCCATGGAGTAGTAGTCATCTATTGAAACGGGATCAAACTTGTGATCATGGCAACGCGCACAATTCATTGTCAGACCCAGTAAAGAGGAGGCAACGGTTTGAATAATTTCATCCATTCTGTCTGCCCGTGCCTGCCTGATTGCCTCTGGGATTTGACCCACGGTGGCCGCAGGCACATGAGGACCACTAACCAAAAACCCAGTTGCTTCGCCACGCCCCAACGTATCACCTGCTAATTGCTCATGCACAAACTGATCATAAGGCAAATCTTCATTAAAGGCCCTAACGACATAATCGCGATACACCCAAGCCATCTTCCGATAAAGATTGGCTTCTGATCCGTTGGTTTCAGCCCAACGGATGATATCCAACCAATGCTGCGCCCACCGTTCACCAAAATGGTTCGAAGCAAGCAGCTCCTCCACAAGAGACGAATAGGCCTTACCGGGATTTCGACTATAAGCCCTTGCAAAAGAAACCACCCGTTCGGGCTTAGGCGGCAAACCCGTAAGGACTATGGATAAACGCCTAACCAAGTCATGTGCGTCTGCCGGATCGTTAGATTTAACACCCGCTTTCTCGAGGCGAATATCTAAAAAAGAGTCCACTGGATTAACCGACATATCAGGGACTGCCGGGCGCTTGACCGGCTGAAAAGACCAGTGAGACTGCTCCTCCTGAGCCACAACTCCACCGAAAAAAAAGAGAATAGTTGTTATTACTATTAATCTCACTTGTATCTGATGAGTTACCCTACGAAGGACAACCGTCAGGGTCAATCTACATGTAAGATTAACGGTTAAACGAATAGGCAATCTACTCCTGAAAATCGTAAACAACCACCTTGTCCACCAGAGGCAGCAGCACATCCTGCTTAGCTTGGTCATGGAGAGGGTGATTGAGATATTCCTGCAACCGCCGCCCGTCCGGCACCACCACAAGGATGGCCACATCAAAACTGTCATCCACAATAGTCCGCTCACTCGGAATGACTTTTCCTACCCGCACTTCCATTACGCCGGGAATGTTCCGAAAGGTTTTTGAAATCTCAATAATCTGGTTACGATGCACTGCATTTCCTGGCTCCTTAAGCCAACATAGAACAATATGCTGTAAGGCCTTTTCGCGGTCAGTCTGCCAGATAGAGGCAAAGCCCAAGGTTAACACCAGTAGAAATGCGAAGAGGCATTTCATTTCTCGGAATCAACACGGTGTGACAGCACCTTGCCGTTGAAAGCATTGGGTGGATTGTAATTGCCAGCAGCCGTTTGATCATCAAACCCAATTGATAAATCATCCTTGGGCTGTACAGGAATTAGGCCTGGGGATTTAATCTCCGCGCGCGCATCTCCCACTTGCAGAGTCATCACCTGTCGATCCAGTGTCGCCATCACCTTCATCTTACCTTTCGTTGGGACATCTATCTGAACACTGGCTACCTTACCATTTACACGCACATCAAACGTCAATATCCCGTTCAACCAGTGAATAGCATAGCCATATTCCTTGCCACCCTGAGCTATCACCACGCCCCGTGGTTTCGTGCGGGATTCGAATTTAACTTCCGCCTCAATATGCAAAATCTTGCCGGCGATTTTGGGCGAAGGCGAAACCACCTTTCCGACGCGTCGACCTGACCGCGAAACTGGCTCTGGGTAAACTGCTAGTTTGGCCGCCAGTTTTTTTACTAAGGCAGCTTGTTCAGCTGCAATGTTTACTGTTTCTACCGGGGACTTTGCGTAGTCATACAATTCATACTCCGCCTTACTGACTGGCTCACCAGGGTTGCGCCATTCCACCAGCCGGTAGCGTTCTGTGCGAATTGCCCGGCCTAATCGTCGGCGGGGGTAGGCATGGAAGGCATGGTCTCGCACCCTTGCCTTGGGATTCTTCAAAACCGGCACCAGACTTTTCCCATCAATAGACTGTGGCCCCTTGGGCGCAGGCAATCCAGCCAGTTCAGCAACCGTGGGATAAATATCGACCGTCTCAGCCAATTGCCGTGTGGCACTGCCCGCCTTGGCCACGCCCGGTGCAACAATCAGAATTGGGATACGGTTGGCCTGCTCATAGTTGGTATGCTTGGTCCAAATACTTAAATCACCCAAGTGCCAACCGTGATCGCCCCAGAGAACGATAATCGTGTTATCCTCCAACCCCAATTTTTTCAGTGCCCCTGTCACCCTGCCAATCTGCACATCCACATAAGCCGTACTCGCGTAATACCCGTGAATGAGTTCGCGAGTGAGCGCCTCATCAACCTGGCCATCCACCGGTACCGGTATGTAAGCTGATATTTCACCTGCCCTTTTCAGTGCCACCGGAGGTGCATCCTTAGGGAAAGTCTTGATCTTGGGCATGGGCAACTTGGCTGGATCAAACATATCCCAATATTTTTTAGGCGCGGAAAACGGCAGGTGCGGACGAACAAAACCAGCCGTAATAAAGAAGGGTGTCCCGTCCTTCTCACGACGCGCTTTGGCCGCTTCCAACCGTCGGATAGTCTCGGCCGCCACTCGACCATCAGCATAATCCTCATCCTTGGCCACCGGAGCCTCAAAGGCTGCACCTCTGGGTAACGAACGAATATTCCCTAACTTCTGGTTGGTGAAAAGAGCCTCTTCACGGGTCAGCTTACCGCCATCGGTACTCTCAGGATCAAGGTATTCAATCACCTTGTCATGAAAATGAGGAATACTGAAGGACTTAGGGTCTCCAAGGTTACCGTGCCCGATGTGAAACACCTTACCCAGCGACTCGGTGCGATATCCGTGCTTCGTAAAATGCTGCGGCATTGTTACTGCATCCGGCAGCACCTGCCGCAGTTGACTACCCAGCCCGTACAAGCCGGTGGAGGTTGAGTGTGAGCCGAGCATCAGCGTAAACCGCGATGGGGCGCAAACCGCCTGATTACAGTAGGCCAAATCAAACCGCATCCCGCGCGCAGCCAGCGCATCCATCGCCGGCGTGATTGCGTGTCGGTCGCCGTAACATCCCATCGCGGGTTTCAGATCATCTACCAACAGCAACAGCACATTTGGCTTCTCCGCACGCGCTAGAGGCATTAGCCATAGTAGCAACGCAAACGCCCACCCTCGCATTAAAAATAAGTCCGTATTCATTCGAGTTTTCTGTATTATTTATTTCAATATTCGCACCGTAATAGCCCCAAGACGCCATTGACCGGAAACCTCCACGCCAAAGTGCGACTTACTATCCAGCCGAAGCACCTCACCCTTGAGTAGCACACCAATATCACTAATCACACCATGCTGAGTTTGAGCATCATTATCTTTATCCACACAGTAAATCGCTAAAGGCGCACCATCACCAACCTGATAAAACCCACCGCATACGCCATTCTGTCCGGCAACGATAGCAACCGATTCTACGATCACGTCGCGATCAAATTGAACCCGTAACTCTTCGCCATTATCCACCTGCAATACCTTGCCACCGTTCAACCCAAGCCCGCGAAAATTTGTGGAAAATTTTTCACCACCTTCCCCAGCTATTGTCAGACGCAGGCCCGTACCTTTATCAATCTGCGTTTTACTGCGCGCAGCAGCCTTGTCAAAAGCCTTAGCGAGAGTTCCGGCAGGCCCATTTACTTTCGAACGCCAATCAAATGTCGCTCGTACCGTTCCCGCTTCCGCCAAACGAGTAGAGACGCGGCGATACTGCAAGGCTGTCAGAGTTAGTTTATCAATCAGCTTCTGATACTTGAGTTCCTCTATAAGGTTACGTTCCTCTCTTGGATCCGCAGCCAGATCGTATAACTCCACCGGCTGCGCCGTCCCTTCTCGCAACAAACTGGCTCCAAAAAACAGCTTCCAATTCTCCACCCGCATGGCCACAGCAGCGGGATCAGACTTCGCTTCCTTGTGATCGTTGAAAAACAGCGGAGGCCGATTCCGAAGAGCTTGCCCCCTTAAGGCTGGCAGTACACTTACGCTATCCTCCGCGCCCTTGCCGCCGGTTCCCAAATTCGGCAACTTAACTCCAGCCATCTCAGCAAAAGTAGCATACATGTCTGTGAGACCAATAATCGTATCATTTGATTGACCAGGTGTATCGGTTCGCCCGTCGCCTACACTGCCCGCCGGCCATGCCGCAATAAATGGAACCCGATGCCCCCCTTCATAACAACTACCCTTGTTACTGCGAAATGGACCAGTGGCAATATTACTATTTTTTTCGGCGCCATTGTCACTGGTGAAAACGACGAGTGTGTTGCCGAGCAGCTTCTTGCCAGGCCGACGCGGATCGGGCATGGCGGCCAACCAATCAATCAACCGGCCAAGTGCGACATCGTTTTCGTATATGTAATCGTGCCGCGCATCCATCGGCGCGCCAGCCTTTGTACGCGCGGCGCCGGCAACGGGCTGGCCGTCGATTGTCTTGTCTGGTGTGTATGGGCCGTGATTGGAGTTGGCCGGGTAATAGAGAAAAAATGGGCGCGTCTTTGTGTCCGCACCACGCACGTGGGTATTCAAAAACTCCAGGGCATGATCCGAATGCCGGCTCCCGAGCTTAGTGAGCACATAGGCGTTGCCACCCTCGGTCACAAGTTGTTTGCCAGCCTTAGTGGCACCGACCGCAATGCGGCCGTGCAAATGGCCAGGGCCAACGGTTTGCATGGGACGATTACGCTTGGCGGGATTGCGATGGTTGCCACTCGGACCAGAAGTACCGTGCGAACGGGAGGTGTACCGTGCGAAATCAAAGCCGTGATCCAATGGCGAGGTGTGCAGTGGCTGCGTGAGCTCGGCGTCCGCCCAACCGGCGGCGGGTTTACCATTGCTCTGCTGATAACGCAGCCCCACATGCCATTTACCGACTAGTCCGGTGCGATACCCCGCCCCGCGCAACATGCTTGCTATTGTGGGACGATCCGCCTCGATCAAAGGATCGCCCTGTGCGCCGAAGAGCACCCACCATTTCATACGACTACGCCACGGGTAACGCCCCGTAAGCAATCCATAGCGGGTAGGCGTACAACGTGAAGAAGGGGTATGGGCATCAGTAAATCGCACGCCCATCCGTGCTAGTCGTTCCATTTGTGGTGTGTGTAATTGAACATCATTAGCGTTACCGGTAAAATCCTGATAGGCACTGGTATCTCCCATGCCCATATCATCAGCCATAAAAAAGATAATGTTAGGCCTACCAGCCGCATTAACCGATACGACAACCAGACACAGAATTAAAACGAGACGGATCACGCCAGTGAGCCTGCCCGAAAGTTAGACTGGAGGCAACTCCACGCCGATCTGTTCAAAAATACCACGAGGCGCCCCACCGGGAACGGAGTCGGGGCGGATTTCAGTCAGGCCGGCTTCACCAATCTTGTAAAAGAAATGGTGGGGAGGAATGTCCACCAATTTACCGGTAGCCGCCACCGACTCAAAACCCGGAAAATCCAGTATCCCAGTATGCGTACCTCCCTGCCGCCAAAATACAGCAAAAGAACCATCCTCAAGTAGCTCAGGTTTATCATGACTATAATACCAATCAGGAAATCCACCATAAAGTGCGGCTAGAAATTCGAGAACCATAGGCTTACCCATCGTTGTAACCGGGGTAATAAACTGCACGCCTTCAGAAAGAGACGATCCTATCATTTCTAGATCGTGCTCCTTAAGCCCAGCCATATACTGAAGCAAGGCAGCCGGAACAGGCGCATTCATTTCACATCAGAATCAGAGTAGACGAGTTTAATTTTACTCCAATAAGCAGCTTCATGAGACCAACCCGTCGCACGGTTCTGCAACTCGATGACCACCGATTTGCCCGCGTACTTGCTAAGATCCACTTCAAACTGCCGCCACTTTGTTTCCTCGATGTCCTTATTAAGGGCTTGCATGCCGTTTATCAAAACGACCAGCTTCCAGTTACCTTTTGGATTATTGGTGACCTCTAACTTGAGAGTGGTTTTCTTTCCCTTAGGCACGTCGATTTTCCGGGATAGCACACAGGGAACGGTCTTACTGAGCGGGTGCGTCAATAGCACGTTTTGTCGACCTGCCCATTGCTCCCGCAACCCGGGTTTCATCTTGGGGCCGCCCCAATCGCGGACTTTCCAACCGGGAGCGAAGGTTGCCACATCGGCAGGCAATGTGGTGGATATAGCTGCTATTGAAGTCGGCTTACTCCGGGAGGCCGCAGTCTTAACTGTCGGCATTTTCGCGTCCACTTCACGACGCCAATTATGTAGCATCTTCAGTAGCTTCTTCGTTATCTCCGGTTTCGCATTGGACAAGTCATTCTGCTCGCCAAGATCTTTTTCCAAATCGAATAGCTGAACGTTTCCGTTTTCAAAGTATTCGAGTAGCTTGTAGTTACCCAAGCGAATCGCTCCGCCCGGACTCTGATAACCGTGATTACTGTAATGGGGAAAATGCCAGTAGATCGCGCCACGATCCTGTTCCTTGCCTTTAAGGGCGGCCGCAAAGCTTTTGCCGTCCACATGCTGTTTGGGCATCGCAGGGAAACCGAGCATTTCCAGTAGTGTGGGATAGAAATCGGTTCCGGTGATTACTGTATGCGAAAGAGTATTGGCCTTGGTTTGACCAGGCCAATGGACAATCAAAGGCACGCGAATGCCACCTTCGTAATTCCAGCCCTTGGCGCCTCGCAAGGGGAGATTGGAGGAAGCGAAACGACTGTCGAGTTGCTTTCGAGAGTGGTGAATCCCCCTATACTGGTTCGAAGCGGACATGCCGCCATTGTCGGCCGTGAAAATGACAATGGTGTTTTCTGCTAAGCCCAGTTCCTTGAGCTTACTCCTGATTCTCCCCAGGCTTTGATCGGTGGCTTCCAGCATCCCGGCAAATTCCACATTGTCCTGAACCTGCTTCACCCACCACACGCGCTTATCCTGATGAAGGTCCAACCGGTCGTCTTTTGCCAGCGCCTTGAGTTCGACCTCACTTAGCACTGGCCCATCTGGATTGGGCTCAAGAATATATTCAGGCCCCTTGGTCTTAGGCAACCGTGCGAGTTTCTCTTGATATTTTTTAACGAGATCCTTGCGGCCTTGAATGGGGTCGTGAACGGCAAAGTGTTCCAAATGGACAAAGAAGGGACGATCTTTATTTCGTTCGATGAAGTCTAGCGCGGCATCAGTAAGCTTGTCGGTATAATAGTCCCCCTTTTTAGCCGGCAACGATTTCGCGTACTGTGGTGAGAACGGATGAAAGTACGAACGCACCCAACCGGTAATGGCTTCGTCAAACCCGTAGGTCCTGGGATCTTTACGTAAATGCGCCTTTCCATAGTTCGCAGTGGCGTATCCGTGCCGCTTAAGTGTTTCTGCCAAGGTGATCTCTTCATCCGGCAGTGACATCAGTTTTTGAGCACTATGGAGCTTTTCAAAATCACGTTCGGGCCGGCCGCCAAGCCATTCGGTCAAGTCGGTGCGTGCAGGGTATTTCCCGGTAAGAATACTTGCGCGGCTAGGTGAGCAGACATGACAAGTAGAATAAGCGTTATCGAAACGTATCCCTTCTTTGGCCAACTGGTCAATGTGTGGCGTTTCGTGGAAGGTACTTCCATAGCATCCCACATCGGCCCACCCGAGGTCATCAACTAGAAAAAAGATGATGTTTAGGTGCCGGTTATCCTTTGCAAACACTGTGACTTTTCCCATCAGGGAAGTTAGCAGAATGCACACGACTATCAGGGTTGAATTCTTCATTGTTCTCTAATCTATTTTTTGGGCTCCAATTTTGCTGCCGGCAACCATTTGGAAAACTTGGACTTTAGTGGCGAATATTTGCAGATTGAAGCGAGATTGGTCCATTCATTCGGATCGTGATCATGATCATAAAGTTCCTGCCCACCATCGTTGTACTGTATATAGCGCCAGCTTCCCATTTGCACAGCATGATTATTTAATCCGTAGGTAATAACTACCGGACGCTCCCATTTCACTTCTGGATTCCGCAAAAGAGGCATAAGGCTTTGGCCATCGAGTCCTTTCCGTTTGGGTAGACCGCAAAGATCGATAAGCGTGGGATAGATGTCTATCAAACTGACCGGACTATGGCATAGTTTATCTTTTCCCAAGCCCTGAGGGTTGCGAGTGACCTTAACAGGAGCTGAAAAGACAAGGGGTGTTCGCGTTGAAACCTCCCACAAGGCGTGTTTTCGCCAATGCTCCTTCTCACCCAGATGCCAACCGTGGTCTCCCCACAAGACAACTATGGTGTTGTTCGCATGCACACTGCGATCCAGAGCATCGAGCACCCGACCAATCTGGGCATCAGCAAAACTGATCGTGGCAAGGTAGGCTTGAATGGCTTTTCGCCACTGCTTGTTCGAGGTCACGTTTGCATGATCTCCATCCGGTTTCACCGCAAAGTTCCTCTCACCCGAAGGATCGTAAACTTCCCTGGCCAGCTTCTTGCCAAAAGCCGGAAGGTCATCCAGATCGCCTTTCCTCACCGGTGGAAGTTCAACACCCGCAAGCGGATGCAGGTCAAAATATTTCTTCGGAACCTTCCAAGGCAAGTGCGGCTTAGTCAGGCCATAGGCAATAAAGAAGGGTTTCTTCTGAGGTTTCTTCAGTTCAGAGATAACCCAATCGGCAGTCTTTCCATCAAACATTTCACTATCGTAACAATCAAGAGGACCCCAAGGCGCCCAGGCAGACTTTGGCAAAACTTTGTCAGTTTTGTCGCGAGGCCGGCTGGAAGGAGTCGGGTTGAAATAGGCATCCCAAGAGTCCTGGTCATATGCGGAAGTGCCGTGAAAAATCTTTCCAGCGCCTCGAACAGAATATCCGGAAGCCCTAAAATACTGCATCAAGGTAACGGCATCCGGAAGCTTATCTCTAAGCTTCTCTCCATTTCCGTATACACCTGAATTATACGGAGCCACACCCGTTAAAAGACTAATCCGAGAGGGATTGCAAAGTGGTGCCGAGCAATAGGCTCGGGTAAAGGAAACCCCACGCTTTGCCAGACGATCAATGTTGGGGGTCTTCGAATTGGGATGACCTCCTAGATGCCCGACCCAGTCGCGCAAGTCATCAACTGCGATAAAGAGCACGTTGGGGCGAGCCAACAGATCAACCGCAAAAAATGAAAGTAGAAGAAGATACTTCAAAGCGTTTACGGCTTGGGATCAACCTGCCATTTCTTGTTACGTCGCAGTCCATAATAAGGATAATAATCCCAAGGAGCATCCAAACCCAACGCTCGAGGATCTTTTGTACGAACAAGATGCTCCTGCAATTTGGCTGCCAGCTTCCTTTGGATTTGGATATACTTGGGTTTCCCTGCAAGGTTTATGATCTGCCCAGGATCCTTAGTAAGATCGTATAGTTCCTCGGCCGGACGCTTAGCGAAGGCAAGATTGTAAAATTGCTTGAAGTCAACTTTGCCCTTGTTGTCCATGAGAAGAGACTTGGTGGGCGAGGAATCAACTTCACCGAAGGGAATGTAGCGTGCACAGAATTCACGGTCCGGGTTGCCCGCCGGCCAGCGGTCAGGCTTGTGATTGAGGATATACATGTAGTCCTTGGTACGGATCGCCCGAGATGGATAACCCTTTCCTCCCTTACGACACCCGTCGTGACGCTCCATAGCAATAAAAGCAGAAACCCGAGCGACCTCAGGCTTGTTCTCAAAAATATCCTGTAAACTGGATGCAATCATCATATCAGGAACCACCAAACCGGCCGCCTTGAGAAAGGTTGGAGCAAGAGAACTAAGGTTCACAGGCCCGGGGAAGACGCGATCAGAATTCTTGATTCCTTTAGGCCAACGGATAGCAAGAGGGA
>CAJWKQ010000055.1 GCA_913041895.1 uncultured Verrucomicrobiales bacterium | reverse complement strand
CAGCATTCGTTTTGACGTTTTTACTGGAGCTGGAATTATGGGCGAGGCTGGGTGGTGGTGGAGGGTACTCCGGTGGTGGTGGTGGTGGAGGGTACTCCGGTGGTGGTGGTGGAGGGTACTCCGGTGGTGGTGGCAGTGGCGATGGCGGAGAAGCAATCGTTTGGTGGATCCAATTTTCATTCAAATATCCATGGTTCGGGGTTCCTGCAAACTTGGTGCTCTTCTATGGTTTTTACGTGGCGCATAAGAATGAAACGGAGACAATAGTGGTCGCCCATGAGCCGACTCCTCCGCCTAATTGGGATATAATTCGCGCTCAGGATGAAAATTTCTCGGCTGTTTTATTCAGAGATTTTGCCTACACGCTGTTTTCCAAGGTTCATGAGGCGCGCGGAAACCGGAAGCTTAAAAATATGGGTCAATTTTTAGGAACTAAGGCAATGGGAGCTTTGGAATGCCTTCATCCGAATATTGAGGATGTTCATAGTGTGATTGTTGGGGCAATGACGGTCTCAAATTTATCCCGAGCTCATCGGGATAAATTGGGCGATGTATTTACCTTAAGATTGCAGTTCGAGGCGAACTACACCGAAGTGGTAGATGGTAAAGAGCAGGCTGTCTATACCAGCCAGAATTGGTATTTTTGCAGAAAGGCAAGTGCTTTAAGCCGTGAGCCAGATCGGATTGCTTCACTAGACTGTATCGGTTGCGGTAGTTCCTTTGAGCCGGATACTAACGGTACTTGTCAGCATTGCGGTCAACACTACGAACCGGGTGAAGCGCATTGGAGGGTAGATTCGATCATAGAAATTAACCGTCGCCAGGTAGGGCCTGCGCTTACTTCTTCGGCTCCGGATGTTGGGCTGAATCTGGAAACTGTCTTTGCACCTGATTATTGGGAGCAAAAGAAGCGGATAGAAGAAGAGGATGCAAGTTTTAAGGTGGAAGAAGTGACGCAACGATTTAAGTATATTTTTAGTGTCCTGCAATCCTCCTGGTCTGAACGCAATTTGAATAAACTACGAGCCTTTGAAACAGACCATTTGTTCCAGAACCACAGCTACTGGGTGCGTGAATATGAAAGGCAGGGTTTGCGTAATATTTTGACTAATATCGATTTGGAAAAAATACAGGTGGTCAAAATCAGATCAGATAAGTTTTATGATGCAGTAACCTGCCGTATGTGGGCTGGGATGGTTGACTATACCATTACCAATTCAGGGGATTTGGTTTGCGGAAATCGTTCAAAGCGAAAGCATTTCAGTGAATACTGGACCTTCATCCGTGGACGAGGGGTCAAGTCTCATGGTAAAACTGAAAGTCAGTGCCCAAATTGTGGGGCTGAGTTGAGAATATCCATGGCCGGCGAATGTGAGTATTGCGGCAGTAAACTCACCAGTGGTGAGTTTGATTGGGTGCTCAGCGAGATACAACAGGATGAGGAGTATACTGGTTGATGGAGTCATTGGATAATACAGCCCGCACCTTGGGTCTTATAAAATATGAGCGGCATATTTTATTGTGCGCCGATCAAACGGAGACGAAGTGTTGTGATAAGGAGGCCGGTTTGGAAGCTTGGAATTATCTGAAAACCCGCCTTAAGGAGTTGGGCTTGGTTGGGGCTAATCCAAAAGTATTTCGGACTAAGGCAAATTGTTTACGGGTATGTATGCGAGGCCCCATCGCAGTGGTGTATCCGGAAGGAATCTGGTATCACTCCTGCACGCCGGAGGTATTGGAGCGGATTATTCAGGAGCACCTTATTAATGGACGTGTTATAAAAGAATTTGCTTTTGCTACTTCCGATAGCTGTCGGCTTACTTAACCGTTTATGCAGTTTTGGACATAATCGACAATGGGCTGATCCTCCTCATCAGCTTTTAAGGCTACACGCAATAACTCAGCTGGATTTACGTTCTTCTCACGGAAGAACTGGCGGTCGCCGCCTCAGCCGTACATTAGGTCGGCGGGCAGGGTGCCGGCAAGTTTTGCTCGGGCTTTTAAGATTAGTCTGGGTAACCAAACGATTCCCTCAATTTCATCAGTCTTGGCTGGAAATTCATCCATTCTCATACGGGTGTCAGCCGGCTGACTATTCAGATTCTTTGTAAAATGTTCATAACGAACTGCCTGAAGTTCCTCGACGTGCTCATAAATTACGTCGCCCCATCGCACGTAATCATCACAAAAATCAAACATCTCCTGAGTGCTGCAGCCAATAGAATCGAGAAAGGTTCTCTCATCGTTTTCAAACATCTCCTCTGGGCTTTGCCGGCCGGCCTCGTAGCGTTTAACCCCTTTAAAGAAGAGTTCGTGAAACTCTTTTTTCCAATTATTGTTCATGATCAACCGCGTAAATCGACTTCTGTCATGAGTTTATCGGTTGAAGTGTAAGCTTCAGTGACCCATTCGACAATCTTAGAGGGGTCGGGGGCGTATTCCAATTCAAGGCTGATAGCTCCATCAAAATCCAGATCCTTAATCGCTTGCAGATATGGCGCGAAAGGAACCACGCCTTGGCCCGGAGGTAAGTCGCCGTGAACCTTGCCGTCACAGTCTGAAATATGGACGTGGCCGGCACGCCCCTTGAGGGCGCTGAGACTTTCAGGAGGGCTGTCGCTTAAGACCATGTGGCTGATATCGATATTTGCTTTTACTGCGGGCCGATCAACATCACTTAAAAACCGGTCCATTTCTCCGATAGTATTAACTAGTGACATGTGGAACGGTTCCAGCTCGATAACAATTTCCAAGTCTCTTTCAGAGGCATAGTCTCCGAGGATTTGGCAATTCTCCACAGCGAACTTCCACTGTTCCTCAGGCGGGATTACCTCTTTTTGCCAAATGTATTCGCCTATCACGAGAAGGTAATTCTTTGCGTTGAGCGTAACTCCCATGTCGAGATAGCGTTTGCAACGTTCAACATGGAATTTCTGTACAGAAGGATTGAAATCCACCAGACCTACACTTACTCCTACTACGCTAATGATGGGCAATTGTAGTTCTTCACAGGTCTGTTTAACGGTATTAATCCGATCCTCAGCGTTGTCGTCCAGTGGATCCTGAAAAATATCAACACAGTCGAAACCCAGTTCCTTGGTCTTGTGTAATCCATCGACCAGTCCGACTCCATGTTGTTCCCACGCTGAATTAATCATCCCCAGCTTCATTATTATTTTTCTCCTGTGATTTCTTTTAGTTCTACGGCCCGGTGTTCTTCGGCGCTTTGGTATGCCGCTTCAACCAAGGCCATGGTGGTTAAATTGTCGCGTCCGGCGATTGCAGGTTGTTCACCGGTTTCCAGTGCAATTAAAAGTTGTGCCATCGTGCCAATAAATGCATCAGGAAACCAACTTTCTTCCCATTTGGGTGCGGTAAAATCATTATCCCCTTTGGACGCATAACGGATCGAGGAAGGTGTTGTGTAGGGATCCTGGCACCACCCAATATCTCCGATGGCCAGTCCGTTGAGTCCTTCAATACGCCATTGGATTCCTATATCGCTAGGTGCTCCCTCGCGTGCGGGACCTGTCCATGTGTCATCAATGGCGATTGCCCGGAGCCCGTTGGCATATTCCAGTATATAGCTGGCAATGCCATCAGTATGGGGGAAGGAAGTGCGAGGATCGGGGCGGGCGGTGCAGTAGATGCGTTCGGGATCGCCAAACCAGTATCGGAAAGTGTCCATATGGTGGATGGACATGATCCGTAGCGTTACCCAGCCTTGACGTTCCTGCCAAGGCATCCAGTGAGGGATGCCGCGCATGTCGATGGTGGCCAGCACGGGTTCACCAATGGTTCCGTTCTCAAGCAGTGTTTTGGCGGCGCGAACCGACTGGTCATAGCGCATGTTTTGGTTTACTGCGAGAACGATACCGGCTGCCTCACAGGTCTTCACAGCTTCAACGGCCTCGGCATAATTCGCACCCAGCGGTTTCTGCGCTAGAATTGCCTTGGCTGTGCCGCGCGCGCAGGCGGCCTTGATAACTTCAAGTTGATTGTCCGGAGGAACAGCAATGTCGAGAACTTCGATGGAATCGTCATCCAAGAGTTGGTCAATATTTTCAAAAATATTACCAATATTATTTTGTTCTGCGCACTTAGCAGCATTTTCCTTTGTTCGGGAGGCGATGGCCACTGGGTTGAAGCTGGCTTTCCGGTAAGCGGCCAGATGACAATCATTCATAATAAAGCCACTGCCAATACAGCCAATACGCCAATCTTTACGTTCAGGAAGTGGAGAATGTATATTAAGATTCATGAGGCAGCTTTTTTCCCGGCACCAGTAGTTTCGTCAGAAGACGGATTCCAAAATTCGGTTTTTGCATCGAACAATTTCCCTTTCATTGCCTTGATCGCAGTATCTGGCAATTTTTCTAGAGGCTCGTAAAACGGATGGTGTGACTCCTTATAGGGATTGTTATGCTTTGTGTTGTAACAACAGATAAGAGACCAGCGAGGGGCGTTGGAGGTGTTCTGGTCTGAGCGATGCAATGTGTTACTATGAAAAAATAGCGTGTCGCCTGCATTAAGCTCTACATACACCTTTTCCAAAACTTTTTCGGCAGCTTCAACCCGTTCAGGGTCTGCGCCAGTTTGGTCTCCGTATCGGCCGTGTTCAATTCGGCCCATTCTGTGGGAGCCTTTCAGCACCTGCAGGCAACCGTTTGCACGGGTGTTAGGATCCACAGCAATAAAGGCTGACCCCATATCAGGCCAAAGGCATCCATTCTGATACCAGTAGCCATAATCTTGATGCCAGCTCCAAGCCCCTCCTGTGAGAGGTTTCTTGATGCTCATTTTGCTATGGTAATGATAGACCTCATCACCAAATAACTGCTCCATGGCATTAACAATACGTTCGCTTCTAGCGATTGATCCCCAAATGTCTTCTCCTGGCTTGTTCCATAGTACGAGTTGAGCTTTACCGCCTTCACCATCCTCCAGATCGTAGGCGTTGTCTCCGAACGACGTGTCTGTATGAGCCGCTTTCCGAAGGATATCTGCTTCTTCAGAATCAAAAAGACCTCGCACAATGAGGTAGCCGTCCTCATGAAAATCTGAAATTTGCTCTTCGGATAATCTATTCATAAATCACGGTAGAAATGCAGCTTGGCAATCGAAGAACCGGATGTCAAAGGAGGATTCCTCTTGTCTACGGAAGAGCCCATTTGGGTGGATCTTTAAGGCGATAGAGCATCTCGCCGGCTTTCCTCACAAGAAGTATGCCTTCTTCCTCTCGGTCTGCGTAGTCTTCAATGTTGATAGAATTGGAATCCCTATAGTCTAAGTTTATTTGGTTGCATATCTCTGCAGATATTCCCGTTGCCAGAGTGACGTTTGCACGAGGATTTTCAATTCCGTTGATTACTTGCCCTATGCCTTTTACGTGTGAGGAGTGCGCCAGTAATCCCCACGGATAGTCTTTGTATTTATCCCAGTTTTCAAGAAGCCAAGCGGAGCAATGATAGCCTATTTCCGTAAGGCCAGCATCGTGAGTGTGGCTGATGGATTTAATATGAGGACCATATATGATTAGCTCTCCTCCGTCGGCTAATACGGGCTCAAGCTTGTACATGCATTTGCCGCCAACCCACACATCGTCATACATCGGCGGAGCGCAAGAGAGAATGGTGTGAAACGGTTGATCCTTATAGATAATGTGTGTCTTGTCCGATAAGTCGACTGCTGCGTCCCAGGCGCTTTCTGGTGTTCCAAAAAATAAGCCAGCCAAAGATTTATCCGGTCGCACGACCATTGCGAAACAACGTTTATCGACTTTTACCATTCCTCCAGCTCGATCGACTACCTTGCGGACAGGCGTCCATTTGTGGCCATTAATCTTTGGGTTGCTGATGACTGCGCCTAGCCAATGGAAAAAATTCAAAAGCTCCGGACCGCTGACTCCGGGGAAAAGGTATTTGTTGCCTCCTGAAAATCCAACCACTTCGTGCGGGAACACTGGGCCAACAATAATGAGTTGATCATAATCAAAAAGCCGTTGATTGATTTTTACTGGCAACTCCATTTCAAAGCGCCCGTCTGATAACTTTGAGATGTCAGATGCTGGAATGACGCCTATCTCTCGTAAAGCATCAGGGTTGTCCCACTCATGGTTATGGAATTTGACTGATCCGTATCGGGTGCGTCTTTGCTCCTCTGAAATTTCAAGGCGCTTGCAAATCTCCTTTTCGCTCATGGGTGGATGAGTGCCGAGAGCGATCATCACATCGAGAGATTCTGCGACTTTTCCAATTTGGTGATAAATGCTTTTAAAAAGGAGGCCCACAGGGGCGGTTCGTGTACTGTCAGGAACAATCAGTAGAATGTTTTTCCCACGATAATCTTCTGTTGGTAATGCATTCGCAACAAGCTCAGAAACACTGGATTTGTCGAGCGACTGGTCTATGTTTGCAGCTTGAGAAAGAACGCTCATCAAATTGTCTGAGAGAGAAATCCACCATCCACTACGATGTCTGAGCCGGTTACAAAACTGGAGGCTTCTTCACTGGCGAGGTAGACTGCTGCACCGGCCAGTTCGGCTGGGTGTCC
Organism: uncultured Verrucomicrobiales bacterium; assembly: GCA_913041895.1. Classification (GTDB taxonomy): domain Bacteria; phylum Verrucomicrobiota; class Verrucomicrobiia; order Limisphaerales; family UBA1100; genus UBA1100. The sequence continues at coordinate 9,018 of CAJWKQ010000055.1, read as the reverse complement.
AAACCGACCCATTGGGGTGTGATTAAAAATCGATTTTGCCCGGTCGCTTGGGCTGCCATCCTCATTGTAGAGTAATTTTTTATTTTGTTCGGCAGGGAAGAAGCCTGGTGTGATACTGTTCACGCGTACACCTTTTTGAGCCCATTCCCGAGCAAGAAAACGCGTTGCGCTCAGAACAGCTGCTTTAGAGGCTGAGTAGGCGATTACCTTGGATAGGGGAAGGTGTGAGGTAACACTGGCAATATTTATTATGCTGCCTTTGCCTCGATCGCACATTGCGGGGCCAAATTCCTGACAGGGAAGCAAAAAACCGCCCACTAGGTTTAAATCAAACACTTTTGACCAAGCGGGTAAGGGGATATCTTGGAATGGCTTATCAGGAGTTACAGTTGCCTCCGGATCGTTTCCACCAGCTGCGTTCAATAGGACGGTGGGGGTGCCTAGTGCGCTATTTATTGCTTCATGACATGACTTCAGGCTGTCTGGATCCATTGCGTCACAACTGAAGAATTGCGCATTGCCGCTAGATTCTGCGATAGTTTTGACACACTTCTCACCACGCTCGGCGTTGCGTCCCAATACTGCGATTTTTGCCCCTGCTTCTGCCATGGCAGCTGCACATGCCCCGCCCAAGGCGCCGGTAGCGCCAATGACTACGGCAACATCATCAGAAAGTTCAAACATACTCATGAGTGCTCAGAGCATGCGTGATGTATTACTGGTCGAAAAGAAAATAACTATTGGCGATTGGTCGTCAGCCAGTTAGCTTTCGCGCAGATGAGCGATTTGACTCAGCCTGAGGTAGTAATTACGCACGAAAGTGATCTCGATGGATTCGTGTCCGGGCATCTATTGAGACGTTTGGCCAACCACTTGTTTAACCAAGATACTAAACTACAAGCGTGGAACTATACCAATTTCGAGAAGCGCCCCCTAAGAGAAAATTGCGCTTGGGTGTGTGACTTAAATTTCTGCAAACGCATGGATCTTGAGAACTGGATGGTGGTAGACCATCACCAGACTGATCATAAGCCGGAAAACGCAAAATTAATTTTGGACCACTCCAAATCAGCTAGTTTGCTTTGCTATGAACTCTGCAAGGAGCACGGTTTGGGTAACGATAAACTGGATCGTCTTGTTCATTATACCAATGTTGGTGATTTGTACCTCACTGATGATCCGGATTTCACTGAAGCAATTGATTACGGTAGCCTGATTAAACAGTACCTTTTCTGGAATATGGCTAAGCTTATAGATGGGAACCTCGAGGGTTTAATAGATCATCCTCTGTTGAAAGTAATCAAAACTAGGCGAGAAATTGAGAATCCATTGGGCTTCGACTATGCTAAGTCCAGTCTCACTGAGATTTCAGATACCGTTGCAATGATTGAATCTCCAGTGGGCGATACCAATGCTATTGTGCATCGGGTGCTTGAGGAGAAGGTTACATCTCATCCTGTAATTCTTACTGCTAGTACCTTTAATCGTTCAGTTAGTGTTAGTTTGCGTAGCAGAGATGGTGAAGCATTGCCGATTTCCAAATTGCTCCAAGGAGGGGGGCACCCAAATGCCTGTGGGGCTACGCTTCCAAAGACAATTCAACGCATTCCTGATGCGGTAAATTACCTCAAAAAAACTTTAAACCCTCAACCAGGGGGCGATGGGATTAATAATCTTGGCGATTTGCTGGACGCCTAGTTTTTAGTCAGCCACTCTTTAAGCTGATGTAATGCAGAGGCCCTGTGGCTGAGCAGATTCTTGATCTCTGAATCCAGTTCCCCAAATGAATTGTTAAAGTTCTTCGGGATAAAAAGGGGATCATAGCCGAAACCATTTACCCCATTGGCAGCCTCAGAAATTTGACCTTCACATATTCCATTAAAAATTTGGGGCTGTGCATACTCTCCGATTTTGGCTAGCGCAATGACGCAACGGAATCGTGCCGTGCGCCGAGAGGGTTCTATGCCTTCAAGTTTATCCAATAGCTTGGAATTGTTGGCTGCGTCAGAACAGTTTTGGTCGTTATTGCTGGCATAACGAGCGCTGTATACTCCGGGCTCACCTTCAAGGGCATCAACTTCCAGCCCTGAATCATCAGCGAGTATCCAGCCTTCAATTTCCTTATTATTTGTTTTGAGCCAATTAACCAAACTTAGGGCTTTTTTAACGGCGTTGCCTGCGAATGTGTTGGCGTCTTCTATTACAAGCGGTGCGTCAGGAAAATTACTGAGTGTTAAGCACTGATAATCACTACCCAGAAGTGTTTGGATTTCGTCGGCTTTGTGGTGGTTGTTGCTCGCGATTAGGACTTGAGTGGGCATTAGCCTTTTGTGCCAATACCACTTAATAAATCCTTAATTCCACCCAATGAACCAAGAACTCCAGTTGCTTCGTAAGGTACGTAAACAACTTTATTGTCTTTTCCAGAAGTCATTTCCTTCAGTGATTCGAGATAGCGTATAGCCACGAGATACTGGGCTGGGTCACTTTTGGTCGAGTCAAGTGATTCCTGGACCAATTGAATGGCGTTGCGCTCCGCCTCCGCGACACGGATCCGGGCTTGAGCTTCACCGTCTGCGGCAAGGATAGCCGCTTCCCTTTCACCTTCAGCCTGCTTAATTTGGGATTCGCGCACACCTTCCGCTTCAAGAATAGCGGCTTGCTTTTCACCCTCTGCATTCAGAATTGCTGCACGACGGTCACGTTCAGCACGCATTTGTTTTTCCATTGCTTGTTGGATATCCAATGGGGGGGTTATGTCTTTGAGCTCAACACGGTTAACCTTTACTCCCCATTTGTCAGTGGCTTCATCCATGACCTGACCGAGTTCTGAATTGATTTTGTCTCGGGAAGTCAGGCACTCGTCTAGGTCCAGTTTGCCCACAACATTACGCAGGCTGGTTTTACAGAGTTTTTCAATGGCGTCAGGGAGGTTGGCGATTTCGTAAACTGCAGCACGGACGTCGGTGATCTGGAAATAGAGCATAGCGTCAATCTCGATTGTGACGTTATCCTTGGTAATGACGTTTTGCTTGGCAAAATCAAAGACCTGCTCCCGAAGATCAATTGTTCTTTGAGGGGCGGTCATCGTGTATTCAACACCGCTGATATCCACCTTTTTGTAACGCCACTGCATAGCCCGGGGGCTGTCCATGACTGGGATAATTATATTGAGGCCACTTTCAAGGATACGGTTGAATTTACCAAATCTTTCAATCACCATGCACTGGGCTTGTTTGACAACCTTTATGCATGTCAGAATAGCTGAAATGACGAACAGTGCTAAAATGGCTAACAACACAGTTCCTATATTGCTGGCCAGAATTGGTGTGAGGGAATAATCCATGATTAATTATGTTTTTAGGGGTTTTCGCTTACACTAACCACCGCTTTAGAGCCTTCAATGCGTACCACGGTGGCCAGAGATTCTTCTTCAATGATAATATTTTTATCAGAAATAGCGCGCCAGCTTTCACTGCCAATTTTAATTCGTCCGGTTCCAGATTGAGGGTCGACTGTTTCGGTAATCCTTCCTTGTTTCCCCACGTAAGTTTCGATTCCACTCACTTGTTCGTCCGGTTTATTTTGCAGCATCTTTAATACAATTGGGCGGATTGCCAAAAGCATAACCACAGTGGTAATGCTAAAACTAGCGAATTGAACGGCTGCACTTGCTTCTTGCTCGGCGAGGATAGCTGCTACAATGCAGCCAAAACCGATAGGGCCGGCAAAAAAACTGGCAGAAAAGATTTCGGCAATAACAAAGATTGCACCGACAATAATCCATATTACCCAAGCTTCCATACTGCGTTGCTCTTACTTAGGCGCCCAATTTAATTAAGTCAATCAAGGGTTTTTACGATTGAGTTTTAACGCCTCAGAATCGGTTTTACGCATTTTTAAATTCAGTAATTCCACGATGACTGCGAAGGCCATGGCGAAATAGATGTAACCTTTTGGGATATGAAACCCCATGCCTTCGCCAAGCAAGGCCGTTCCGACGAGAATCAGAAAGCTTAATGCGAGCATCTTAATGGTGGGGTTATTCTCCACAAACTCGCCGATCGCTTGCGCTGCGAGCATCATAACCCCCACAGCAATGATAATGGCGATTACCATTACAGGAACATCCTTGGCCATGCCAATGGCGGTGATAACAGAGTCTAGTGAGAACACAATATCTAGAATAGCAATCTGGGCCAGCACCGATCCGTAGGTTGCTATTGTGGTTGACTGATCTGCTTCTTTTTTCCCTGACAGGGAATGATGAATTTCCTGGGTAGATTTCCAGATGAGAAATAGTCCGCCAAAGAGAAGGATTAAGTCTCGTCCAGAAAATCCATGACCCGCGATTTCAAAAATATCTTTTGTAAGACCCATCACCCAACTGATAGAAAGGAGTAGTAAAATACGCAGGATCATAGCCAATGCGAGACCTGTAAGACGGGCTTTCTTTTGCTGATGCTCTGGTAGTCGGTCGACGAGAATACTTATGAAGATGATGTTGTCGATGCCTAGCACGATCTCCAACATCGTGAGTGTGAATAGTGCTATCCATGCTTCAGGTGATGTAATCCATTCCATAACTATCTTCCTCAGCGTCGGGAAATTGAGTTTCTGAGAATCATTTTTACGGACAACCTTAGATTACTGACAATCGACCATTGCAGCAGACGGTACTTTTCACCATTATCCCCGCCCGATGTCACAAATGCGTCGACAATATCCATTTCACTTAATTGAACCAAAATGGCAGGCATACTGGGATAGTCAGGAGACTTTTCGTGCCTTTAACCCTAGTGAGCAGCCAGCGGAAGATCATCCTTTTGCCATCCGTCATAAAAATAAAGAACCTGAGGCATTAGAGAAGTATTACATATTAGACATGTTTCCCTATCCATCGGGTGCAGGGTTGCATGTAGGACACCCTGAGGGTTATACAGCAACCGATATGCTCGCCCGTTATCAGCGTATGAAAGGCAAGCATGTGTTGCATCCAATGGGTTGGGATGCTTTTGGTTTGCCTGCTGAACAATACGCAATCAAGACAGGTCAACACCCGCGACAGACTACGGAGGAAAACGTTACAAACTTTAAACGTCAGATAAAAAGTCTGGGGTTTAGTTACGATTGGAGCCGAGAGGTTAATACGACCGAGCCAGGGTATTTTAAATGGAGCCAGTGGATTTTTCTGCAGCTCTACAATTCATGGTTTAATCCAGCGACAAATAAGGCAGAACCAGTTGATACATTGGAGTTTCCAGAAGAGGTTATTTCAGAAGAAGCCAAGCGCGAGTATTTGGATGAACGGCGCTTGGCATATGTTTCGAACGCCCCAGTTAATTGGTGTCCGGAATTGGGGACGGTGTTGGCTAACGAAGAGGTTGTCGACGGTAAAAGTGAGGTGGGCGGTCATCCCGTTGTTCGAAAGCCGATGCGTCAGTGGATGCTGCGTATAACTGCTTTTGCACAGCGGTTATTGGACGATCTGGAAACCATTGATTGGAGTGATTCTCTCAAGGAGATGCAAAGAAACTGGATTGGCCGCAGTGAGGGGGCTGGAGTCTTATTCAAGGTGCATGGTGTAGATGAGGAAATAGAGGTCTTCACCACTCGTCCTGACACTTTATTTGGTGCGACTTACATGGTGCTTTCCCCGGAACATGAGTTGGTTGATGCATTAACTTCAAAAGACCAGCTTTCAGCTGTGAATGAATACCGTGATGCCGCATCACGGAAAAGTGATCTCGAGAGAACTGAATTGGCGAAGGATAAAACGGGTGTGTTCACTGGGGCTTTTGCTGTTAATCCAGTCAGTGAAGAGAAGGTGCCAATATGGATTGCAGACTACGTGCTTTCTACTTATGGCACTGGTGCAATCATGGCAGTGCCCGCACACGATGAGCGAGATTTAGAGTTTGCCCAAAAATTTGAACTTCCAGTTCGTGTGGTTGTGGAAGCGCCAGATGGTCAAGAATCATTAGGATTCACAGGAGCTGGAGTGAGTGTCGAAAGCGGGTTTCTTAATGGTTTGGGGACTTCGGAGGCTAAGAAGAGGATCATTGATTGGCTTGAGGAAAATGGAAAAGGCAAGCGTACCATTAATTTCAAACTTCGTGATTGGCTGTTTAGTCGGCAGCGTTATTGGGGAGAGCCTTTTCCTATAATATGGCGAGATGGTCGTCATGAGGCCCTTCAGGAAAGTGATCTCCCTTTGCTTCCACCAGAGTTGGATGATTATAAGCCTACAGTAGAGGGTGAGCCACCCTTGGCGCGTGCAGTCGATTGGGTAAATTTGGCTGATGGTGCTACACGCGAAACCAATACGATGCCTCAGTGGGCAGGAAGTTGCTGGTATTACCTTCGTTATCTCGATGCTCAGAATGATGAATATTTTGTTAGTGAAAGTGCCGAAAATTATTGGATGAACGTGGATTTATACGTGGGAGGCACGGAGCACGCGGTGCTGCATCTCCTTTACGCACGTTTCTGGCATAAGGTGATGTACGACCTTGGGCATGTGTCTACGTCGGAGCCGTTTCAACGATTGGTAAATCAGGGAATGATTCTGGGAGAGAGCTTTCGCTTCTACGATGACAATATTGATGACGATCCCAATGCCGAGGTCAAGAGATATCCGTCGGGCCAGATCAAAATTTGTGAAGACGGACCACGGACAAAAAACGACGGTACCCCCGTAAAGGAACGTTGGGTACAGGCCGCCGAGATGGTGGAGGAGACAAATTCCACCGTAGTTAGACACTCCAGTTTTCCGGGCTTGGAACTTGAGCGAGTCGTAGAAAAAATGAGTAAGAGCCGTGGCAATGTAGTGAACCCAGAAGTTGTGCTTGAGGAGTATGGTGCGGACGCATTCCGATTGTATGAAATGTTCATGGGGCCGCTGGAAATGATGAAGCCTTGGAGTACACAGGGAGTAGAGGGGGTGTATCGTTTTCTTGGCCGCGTATGGAGGTTGTATATCGACGAAGGAAGCTACAGAGACTATGAGCAGGCAGTTACAGCTGCTCCAGATCAAGCCGAAGTAATGCTATCGGATTTGAAACTGCATCCCGCAGTGGACGATTCCGAGCCCACTGATGAGCAGCTGAAGGTGCTTCATGCTGCTATTAAGAAAGTAACTGATGACTTGGACGGCATGCGGTTTAATACAGCTATTTCCGCCCTTATGGTTTTTGTGAATGAAGCTTCCAAATGGGAGTCGCGTCCGCGCTCTGTGTTAAATGTCTTTCTCGAATTACTTAACCCATTCGCTCCGCATCTTGCTGAGGATCTGTCTGAAAGGATGGGTGACAGGCCTAGCAATACCTTGGCATACCAACCTTGGCCAAAGTACGAAGAATCTTATCTTGTGGAAGATACTGTCGAATTTCCGGTACAGGTAAACGGTAAATTACGTGGCCATATAACAATCGCACCTGATACACCCAAAGAGGAAATTGAGAATTTGGCTCTAAAGTCTGAGAAAATTCAGAAATTTATTTCTGAAAAAGAGTTAAAGAAAATCATCGTAGTACCGAATAGACTCGTGAATATTGCAGTCAAATAGGTGATCTGCTATGTTGGCTCATGCAGTTTTTCACACCACAGGAGCTTCGGGTGCTCATTGCGGTATTGGCTTTATTGGCCACAGGATTGGTGGTTAAGGAATTGCGGGATGTTGGTGGGGCAGAGATGTGGCCGGAAGTAAACCAGTCGCAGAAGAATGATGTATAAGCAAAGTTACGACGAAGTGCTCGAAGAGATAATTTCGGTTGATCCAAGGTATCACCGGGACGCTTATCATTTTGTGCGAGAGGGTTTAGATTATACACAACAGTCTATCTCGAAGCAGGAAAAAGGCGTAGTGCGCCATATCAGCGGGCAAGAATTGTTAGGGGGGATGCGCGCGCATGCGCTTGAACAGTATGGGCCTATGACTCTATTGGTGCTAGATGAATGGGGAGTTAAACGCTGTGAGGATTTTGGTGAGATTGTGTTTAATATGGTTGAGCATAATCTCTTGGCCAAGACTGCTGAAGATTCCCGCGAAGACTTCAAGGGAGGATATGATTTCAAAGATGCCTTTCGTAAGCCTTTCCAGCCAGTCCAAGCACCTCAGCAATCAAGTGACTCGACCCAACGCAATAACACTCCCGTTTCCAATTCAGAACCTGACCGTTCTGGAAAAACCTCTAAGCCTGAGTCATCGGACAAGCAATAAGCTCGTCGTTTTTTGCATTCTGAGCTATTTCTAGTAGACGAATTTTTTATGTCTATGCCTCATTTAAATGCTGCCGATGATACGCGTTTGGTAACGCTAGATAATGGACTTACAATCATTGTTAGAGAGGATCACAGCGCGCCCGTGGTATCAGTTCAAGCATGGGCTAAGACCGGTAGCATTCACGAGGGAGAGTGGCTTGGAGCGGGCCTTTCCCACATTCTTGAGCATATGCTCTTCAAGGGGACAGAGTCACGAGGGGTGGGGCGGATTGATCAGGAGGTGCAAGAAGTTGGTGGTTATATGAATGCATACACATCCTTCGACCGTACTGTGTATTACATTGATGCGCCAAATACCGGTGCGCGCGTGGCTATTGATATATTATGTGACATTATGCAGCACGCCACTTTGCCCGAGAGTGAACTAGCAAAAGAGCTTGATGTTATACGTCGTGAAATTGATATGGGACAGGATGATCCAGGGAGACGGGCCAGCAGGCGTCTTTTTGAAACGGCCTACACAATTAGTCCGTATCGTCATACAGTCATCGGTTATCCTGATATTTTCAATGAGCTGAATAGGGATGATATTGTTGGTTACTACCGGGCACGCTATATTCCTGGTAATATTTTTTATGTAGTTGTCGGCGATGTGTGTGCGGACGATGTTCTAGAACAGATTTCATCTGCTTTTGCGGCAAACAAGAATAAACCTTTGCCGTCGCTGCTTCTGCCCGAAGAACCACGTCAAACCTCCTCGCGGGAGGTTATTGAGGGCGCGTCAATACAGTTGGG
>CAJWKQ010000054.1 GCA_913041895.1 uncultured Verrucomicrobiales bacterium | reverse complement strand
CGACACTTTGCCACGCCTCAGCAATATTTAGCTAGTTCAAGAGGGCTATTTTGCTTCAACACCGAGCTCTTTTAGAGTTTTGGCCGCGTTTGCCCCATCCTTGGCGGCACTAACTTTTTTGTCGATCTTAAGGATCTTGCCATCTTTTCCAATATAGAAAGTCCACCGATGCGGAAAGGGTCTTAGTCCTGTGACCACGCCATATTTTTTGGCCGTCTCCTTGGTGGGATCACTTAGGATCGGATAGTCCGCCTCTAAAGACTTTGCAAAGTTGATATTTCCCTTTTTCCCTTCGGCCGGATCGCAACTTGCAGTGAAGTAGGCAACATTAAATTTTCTTAAATCTTCGCCGTTCTCACGGAACGACTTGCACTGTTTCGTTCAGCCACCGGTAAAGGCCTTGGGAAACCAGGCTATGACAACGGTCTGTTTTCCATTGAAATCGGAAAGCTTATAGGTTTTTCCATCGCTTCCTTTCAGAGAGAAGTCCGGAGCTTGATCCCCCACCTTGAGCTCGGCTGCCCCAGCACAGCCAAAGCACAGGCCTGCGAAAAGAGAGAAAAATTTCTTTAACATAATGTCCTTTTACCGGGATGCGAGCTAACCTAACATCGCGATTCATTTGTTAGACGTAGACTAGGGCTCAAATGTTCAAAAGACAAGTTTGGTTTCAGTTCATAATTATTATGTTACTAGCCTTTGAGGCTGAGGCATCGAAGCGTCCGAATATTCTCTTTATCATGAGTGATGATCATGCTTCTGAGGCGATTGGAGCCTACAAATCGTGGCTCAAGAATTATGTTCACACCCCGATGCTCGATCGTTTAGCGGCAGAAGGTATGCGTTTTACTAACGTGTGCTGTAATAACTCCATTTGTTCACCCAGCCGGGCCAGTATTGTAACCGGACAATATAGCCATATTACTGGTGCTCTGAATCTCAACTGTCGCCTTAAACCTGAGGACCCTAGCTATATCAGGGAACTTTCGCAAAATGGTTATGATACCTGTGTGGTCGGCAAATGGCATATGCAACAATTTCCCCGTAGTGTTGGTAATTACGCTGTGACCAAGGGGCAGGGAAAATACTTTAACCCGACTTTGCATCGACCAGATGGTTCACAGGAAAAATATGAAGGTTATTATGCCGATCGATATACAGATTGGGCCTTAAAGTGGTTGAAAAAGCGTGATGACAAAAAACCGTTTTATCTTAGCCTACACTTTAAGGGACCTCATGAATCTTTTGAGTACCCAGAGCGTTGGGCCAAGCTGCATGAGGGCCGTAAAATTCCCGAGCCACCCACGCTACATGAGGATGTGGATGCCAGTAGTCCTAACTTAAAGGCGATGCATTATTCGTCTATGTTTGATGCAAAATCGCCCAAGCCTTACTACTTGAAATATGAGCATGATCTTGTGCAAAAGAGCGACAACCCGCGTGAACGTCGTTCCATTGCCTATCAGCATATGATCCGCAAGTTTCTCCGTTGTGTTGCTGCAATTGACGACAACGTTAAGCGAGTTTACGAATATCTTGAGAGCGAAGGGATTCTAGATAATACACTCATCATCTACACCAGTGATCAGGGTTATTGGCTTGGGCAGCACAATATGCATGACAAACGGCTGATATTAGAGGAGTCACTTAAGATGCCGTTTATTGTGCGGTACCCAAAGGAAGTGAAGGCTGGTACTGTGAACGACCGTCTTGGGATGAATATCGATTTTGGCCCCACAATGCTCGACTTTGCCGGGGTTAAGGTTCCTGAAGTGATGCAAGGGGTAAGTCTGAGACCCTTGCTACGAAGTGAGCAGCCCAAGAATTGGCGAAAGGCGATTTTTTACGCCTATTATGCGCGTGCACCTATGCATTGGGGTATTCGAACCCAGAATCAGAAGCTCATTAATTTTCCTCATACTAGTGAAGTCGAGTTCTATGATCTGAAAAAGGATCCTTTTGAGACGGTAAACGTAGCTGGACAGAGTGACTATCGGCAAAGCATTGAAAAACACACCGATATCATGAGGCAACTCATGAAGGAAGTTGGTATTACTCGGGAATATCTGCTTAAGAATATGCAGAACAATCGAGAGAAGCCGCCGCTTTCCGGTGTAAAACGCAAACGACCAAAAAACAATTAGAGGCTTTCGAGTAATTCAGATACTGGGGTAGTCATTACTCCGGAGTAGCGGTCACCTTCGCCGAAGGATACGATAGCTTGTTCGCCTAGGGTGAGCAGTGAATAGACTGTCAGATAGCCTCGCCAAAATCCTTCGCAATCACCACCTGAAATGACGGGTCTGTTGCTTATTATCTCGGGCATAAGGGTACTGTTATTTAGTCGAACCACATAATCATGATACACGTGATCTCTATCTTTTTGATGTACAAGAAGATACCAAGCATCGCCAATGAGCTGCGGGACAGTACTCAAAGAAACTAGTTGATCAGTTAATCCATTGGTAGGAGGTTCGAGTCTGGTGCGGCTCAGTAGTTTGAATTGTGCAGAATTCAAATGATCTAATATTGCCAGAGTAAAATACGGATAAAAACTATAGAGGCAGTGGAGAGTTTTTTCACACGGAACCATAACCCAGTTTTTTTCAACCACTTGGATCTCCAAGTCCTTTATTACGATGGGATTTAATAGTGTGATGATGCCTTCAGTCGGATTTACCCGAGAAAGAGCCATACCGATATTATAACCCTCTACCCAAAGTGTGTGTGTGCAGAAGATCTGATTCTCAAATACAAATAGGCGATAATCTTCTGCTCGCCATGGTTTGTCGGGGAAGTTCTCAAATTTAACATCGTATTTGGTTTCAGCTACCTGAAATGAAGTATCGAGCTTGAAGAGAACTGCTTGGCTGGGAATAAAATTAAGGGATTTATCTTCATTACGCTCAGCTTGATTATATTGCTCACAACGGGCGATGCCCCACAGGACATCTGTATGTTTGACTAAGGATGGATTGAATATTCCTCCTGGGAAGCGATTGTAATCAAAAGCTAAGCGGTTGCGGTTCTTGAATAACATCCTCCGGACTATCGTCTGGGGAAATGGCGGGAATGGCAAGCAAGGGAACTTCGCTCTCGCCACGTATCACGTTTTGCCTTAAATTAGGGAGCGTCATGATTGAGCTGTTTGGTAACCGGGACAACGGTCGAACTCACTGTGATGGGTTTTCACGTCGCAATTTCCTTAAAATCGGGGGAATGGCTGCTGGAGGTTTGTCTCTCGGGCAGTTGCTGGAGGTGGAGGCTTCGCAGAAACTGGGGCGTTCCCACAAGGCAGTAATTAATATCTACCTGCCAGGCGGCCCCTCTCATTTGGATTTCTTTGATTTAAAACCAGATGCTCCAAAAGAGATTCGAGGTGAATTTAAGCCAATCAAGACAAACGTGCCTGGGATAGAGATATGTGAGCTTTTCCCACGCTTGGCAACTATGGCCGATCAGTACTCGATCATTCGGTCTATTTCCGACTCAGATGGTGCGCATGACTGTTATCAGTGTATGACCGGTCGTCGCCAGAGCGAGAAGCGTAATTCTCCGCAGGGAGGTTGGCCGAGTTGGGGTTCCTGGGTGTCCAAGCTGCAGCCTAATACCGGTGGAGTGCCTTCCAATGTTTCGCTGATGTATCCCACGGGGAATCGTACTTGGGGAGAGGCAGGTAATGCCGGGTTTATTGGCGCGGCTCATACTCCGATGCAGTTGGTGCAAAAAGATCCTAATGCTAAGGCGCAAAGTTTGGTGCTCGAAGGAATAAACCTCAATCGTTTGAATGATCGCAAGAGTCTGCTTGAAGGGATTGACCGATTCCGACGGGATGCTGATGCAAAGGGTCAGATTCAGGGACTTGATGAGCATAATCAGCAAGCGATCAATATTCTATCTAATGGCGGCCTGATGGATGCTTTGGATATTTCCAAGGAAGACCCACGTATTGCTGAAAGGTATGGGGTAAATATTCCAAAGTATCAACGTGATGGAGCACCCAAGATGATACGTAATTTTTTGGTTGCACGCCGTTTGGTGGAGGCAGGTGCTCGTGTTGTTTCACTGAACTACAGTCGTTGGGACTGGCACGGAGGCGATGGCATGAACTTCCCACGCTCACGTGAGGAAATGCCACTCTTGGATCAGGGTTTGTCGGCACTCATCGCCGATTTAAATGAACGTGGATTGAACAAGGACGTAGCGGTGGTTATGTGGGGCGAGTTCGGACGTACGCCAAAAATTAACAAAAATAACAGCCGAGATCATTGGCCGCGTGCGAATTTTGCCTTCATGGCTGGTGGCGGCATGAACCACGGTCAGGTTATTGGTTCTACAGATAAGCATGGTAACGAACCGATGGATCGTCCGGTGAAATTTCAGGAAGTGTTCGCGACACTTTACAGTTGTCTTGGCATCAATACGGCTACTGCAACGGTCAAAGACCCTCAAGGGCGCCCTCACTATCTCGTTGATAGCGGTATAAAGCCGATTAATGAACTAATCGGCTGATTCAAGAGGGCTTCGGTAGATTTATTTAATAAGTGAAACCCTGTTTTGTCCTTCTACTATTGTGCATGATCGGATGTAATTCGGTCGATGTCTCCATCCAGCCTCATGAAAATGCAGAACAACTTGCATCACTTTCTTATGCAGTACATGCAAAAGTAAACGCTCATCGTTTGGCAAAAAATTTATCCGAACTGAAGCTGGACATGCGCCTTAGTAAGATTGCCCGAGGCAAAAGCGCTGCGATGGCCCAAGGTGGAGAATTTGGGCACGCGGGGTTCAATGTTGTTCGCGCAAGGCAAATAGAAAAAATCATTCCGTTTCGACGAACAGGAGAAAACCTTGCCTACAATACGAATGAGGCCGATCCAGCAGCGCGTGCGGTGAAGATGTGGAAGGAAAGCCCTTCGCATTTGGCCAATATGGAGCGTCCTGAGTATAGCATAACTGGCATTGGAGTAGCCAAGTCAGTGAATGGCCGAATATATTTTACACAGCTGTTTGTTCGTCCGAAGTCTGTGAATGCGGGAGAGGTTCGGGTTTTTATCTTAGCAGGACAATCGAATATGGAGGGACAGGGGGTGGTGGATATGGATCATCCAAAATACTACAATGGAGGAAAGGGCAACTTGAATAGCGTGATGGCCGCCAATCCTGATCTTTACAAGCACCTCAAGGATCCAAAGGGTGACTGGGTTGTTCGTGAAGACGTGTTTGTCCGTTTTCGAAATAAACAGGAAATTATGAAAGGAGGTCTGACAATTGGTTTTACCGGGTATGGATCAGATAAAAGTCGGCATCATATTGGGCCCGAATTGCAGATTGGCCACCAACTGGGTGATGCTGTTGATGCACCTGTGCTGCTCATTAAGACCGCTTGGGGAGGTAAGAGTTTGTACAAGGATTTTCGCCCGCCAAGTGCCGGTGGGGAAGTGGGTGAATATTACAAGAGGATGCATGCCGAGGTGAAGCAGGCGCTCGGCAATATTGACAGGGAGTTTCCAACACTTGCGGGTCGGCCGATTGAGATTTCCGGATTCATCTGGTTTCAGGGTTGGAACGATATGTTCAATCAGAATGCACTCAAGGAATATGAGGATAACCTCGTGCATCTCATCAAGGATGTCCGTAAAGAATATAAGAAACCCAAGCTTCCGGTCATTATTGGCGAACTAGGTAATGGCGGCCCTAATGCCGGGAAGAACATGCTTTCTATTCGGCAAGCGCAAAAGGCGGCAGCCGGACGCAAGGAATTGGGAGGCAATGTAAAATTTATCTCTACAACCGCCTTTGCGCGTCCAAAGGAACAGTCCCCCAATATTGGTCATGGCCACCACTGGTTCGGCAATGCGGAAAGTTACTTTCTTATCGGTGATGCGTTGGGTAGAGGAATGGTCGAGTTGATCGAGGAATAAACGGTTTTCTGAATACTTTCTTTCTGTGCCATGAAAATGTTTTTGAAAGGTAAATGGATTGATGGGGATCAGTGTGCTGAGGTAGTAAACCCCTATAATGGCGATTCCATTGACACGGTACCTGTTGGTTCAGCGAAGGATATTGAGTCAGCCTTG
Organism: uncultured Verrucomicrobiales bacterium; assembly: GCA_913041895.1. Taxonomy (GTDB): domain Bacteria; phylum Verrucomicrobiota; class Verrucomicrobiia; order Limisphaerales; family UBA1100; genus UBA1100. The sequence continues at coordinate 9,506 of CAJWKQ010000054.1, read as the reverse complement.
GATGGTTTGGAGCAAGGAGCCAAAGTCATGCGCGATATGCCTACTCATCAGCGGGTGGACATACTGCGTAAGGCTGCGCAAATAATTCAAGGTCAGCAAGAGAAACTCGGGCGACTGATTAGTACTGAGGAAGGTAAGGTGTTAACTGAAGGTCTTATTGAAGCCGGGCGTGCTGCAGAGACTTTTGATTTGTCGGCTGATGAAGCGCGTAATTTGCACGGGGAAACCATTCCACTGGATTCTACACCCGGCGGGGTGGGTAAACTGGGATTCACTCTGCGGGTTCCCTGCGGAATTGTAGCGGCGATTACCCCCTTTAATTTCCCGCTCAACCTTGTTTCCCATAAGGTAGGTCCGGCGATTGCCGGAGGCAACGCGGTTCTCCTTAAACCGGCTAGTGATACACCTCTTTCTGCCTTAAAGCTCGTAGAGATTTTATTGGAGGCCGGATTACCGCCTCAAGCCATTGCCTGCGTGACAGGTCCGGGATCTAAACTGGGTGCGGCCATCTGTGAGGATCAACGGGTTCGTAAAATCAGTTTTACCGGTAGTGCCGAAGTGGGTGAATCAATTACGCGCACTGCAGGATTGAAGCGGATAACAATGGAATTGGGTTCGAACAGCCCGGTGATTGTTCTGGATGACGCGGACTTGGAAAAAGTGGCTTCCACGTTGGCAGTAACCGGTTATGCCAATGCAGGGCAGGTATGTATTTCAAGCCAGCGGGTGATTGCAACCACTGGTTGTCATGACGATTTAACTGACGCCCTGTTGGACAAGGTCAGTAAACTCAATGCCGGCGATCAATTGGCAGAGGGAACTGATGTTGGTCCATTGGTGCGTGAGGGTGATGCCAAAAGAGTTGAGAATTGGCTCCGTGAAGCCAAGGAGCATGGGGCTCAGTTATTGTGTGGGGGTTCACGCGAAGGATCATTAATTCAGCCTGCTCTCTTAACGGATGTAGGTGCGGATATGAAAATTAGCTGCGAGGAACTTTTTGGTCCGGCCTTGGGAATAACACGCGCCACTGACATTGATGAAGCCATAGGCCTAGCCAACCAGACGCGTTTCGGATTGAGTGCGGCCGTCTTCACACAGGATATTGACCGGGCCATGCGGTTTGCCAGGGAAGTGGATAGTGGTAATTTACACATTAATTTTGGAACGGCATGGCGTGCAGAAATCATGCCTTATGGAGGGCTTAAAGACAGTGGGTTCGGCAAAGAAGGCCCCAAATATGCGATTAATGAGATGACAGAAACTAAAATGGTGATTGTTCACTAAAAAAATGTTACTTCTGGCGTAACTAATCCGCCTGAAGAGCTGTATTATAGTAGAGATTCTAATCAATTCGTTTGTTGTCTAAAGAATGGAAAATAAAATCAAATATCTCGGCCTCTGTTTCGTAACTTCTGTTGTGTGTGTGTTGCCGTTCAATGCGACCGGCAAGGATGCTTTTGCCAGATCCAATTGGAACCAGTTCCGTGGGCCAAATGGTGATGGTGTCAGTACTTCGTCGAATCTGCCAACAGAATTTAGTGGGACAAAAAACGTTCAGTGGCGTACCGCCATTCATGATCTGGGTTGGTCTTCGCCTGTGGTCTGGAAGAATCAGGTGTGGGTAACTACGGCCCGGGAAGATGGCTCGGAACTATTTGCCCTTTGTGTGAACCTGGAGACAGGGGAAATTATGCATGACATCAAGGTGTTTGATGTGGCTAATCCGCAAAACGAATGGTCGGATTTAAACACTCATGCTACCCCCACTCCTATCGTCGAAGAAGGCCGTATTTATGTTCACTTTGGCACTTATGGTACGGCGTGTCTGAATACTCAGACCGGAAAGAAGATTTGGGAACGGCGCGATCTAAACTGCGATCACCGAGTTCGCCCCGCCTCATCGCCCGTGATGGACAAGAATTTATTGTTCCTAACTTACGATGGAGTGGATCAGCAGTTTGTTGCTGCTCTGGAAAAAGAAACTGGCAGGACCCGCTGGTTGACAAAAAGAACATATAAGTCCGGCCAGGAACCTCCCAAAAGTAAGCCCAATGACAATCGCAAATCCTATGCGACTCCTACCATCATTGAGCACAATGGGAGAAAGCAGCTCATCAGCCCCGCTGCCGAGGCGACTTATTCCTATGACCCTTCCAGTGGCAGGGAGCTATGGTTTATTCGGCACGGAAAAGGATATGGTTATAATGTTACATGCCGTCCGATTTATCGGCATGGCTTGGTTTTCACGAATTCGGGCATTTCAAAAAACCTGTTTGCCATAGATCCCTCTGGTTCAGGGGATGTAACTGATACGCACATCCGCTGGACAACTCGACGCGGTGTGCCAAATATCCCAGCCCCATTGGTTGTTGGAGATAACCTGTATATGATTGGCGATAGCGGAGGAATGGTCAGCTGCCTTGATGCCAAGACCGGCAGGCAACTCTATCAGGAAAGGCTGGGGGGAATACAAAATCATTGGGTTTCACCTATCTTTGCAGATGGAAAGATATACTTCTTTAGCAGGGATGGAGTTTTTTCAGTTATTGAGGCTTCTTCTGAATTTAAAGTCCTCTTCAAAAATGAATCGGATACCGTCTTTGTTTCAATGCCGGCTATTGCCGGAGACTCAATGTTGATTAGGTCCAATACCCACCTCTATCGGATTGCCAAGGGTTATCAGGTCGATCCTCTCCCTGTGGTGGCGGCCAAGCAAAAATCAGCTGGGTCGGGTAAGGGCGGGAAAGTTCCTAATAAGGACCTGGATGCGTTGGGCCAGCGATTAAAAGCAGCTGTCAAAAGTGGCAGGATGACTGAAGCTGAAGCCGTGGCCAAGTGGAATGAAGCGATGGCAGGCAAAGGTGGTGCCAAAGGAAAAGGCACCAAGGAGGAAAAAGGAAAAGTCGATCTCAAGGAGCTGGCCCAGCAACTCAGGGTGGCGGTGGCCAGTGGTAAGATGACGCAAAAAGAAGCATTCGAGAAACTATCTGAAGCGGCCGCTGGCAAGCAGCCGATACAAAAAGATAAACCGACTAAAGTAGACTTGGATGAGTATGGCCAACAACTCAAGAAAGCCGTTGAAAGCGGTAAGATGACCAAAGATGAAGCCATCGCAAAATATAAGGAGGCTGTGGAAACTCAAAAAGGCGGAAAAGGAACGGGCTCCAAAAAAGGAACCAAGCCGTCTGGAAAAGTTGACCTTCAGAAATTGGGCGAGGAACTCAAGGAAGCCGTCGAAAGCGGCAAGATGACCAAGGATGAAGCCATCGCTGAGTATATAAAAGCGGGCGGCTCCTTTGGTGAGGGTAAGGACAAGGGTGAGGGTAAAGTTGCCGGAAAGGGCGCAGGTAAAGGAGGGAACGCAAAAATGGGAGGTAAAGGTCGGCCTAATTTTTACTCCATAGTTATCGGCCGCTTGAAATCCAAGGATATCGAGCTAGGCGAGTTCACCATGGAGGTCGATTATGCCACGCTTAACCGGCACACCAGCAAATGGATAAAGGATGAAATCACTGGGAAGACCGTCAAGGTCAGCGGGGTTTCAGGGCAGTTCAGGGATAATTTATTACTCATCAAAAAAGACCAAACACTGAAGGTGCGCACGGCTGGTTATCTCGCCGAGAGCAAAACCCTTCTCTTCGCGCACAAGTTTAATGTATTGGAACGCGCCCTTCCGTTTGACCCCGAAGCCCATGGAGTCCCGCCCAAGGATTTCAGAGGGTTTGAAGGCGGTCTGCAGGGGAAAATTATTGAAGTGGGTGGCTATGAGGTGTTGATGGAAGTAGAGAAAGTGATGAGTGTAGGCAAAGACAATAAGGCTACTGTTCCCAATAGCATCAAGGGTAAGAGGGTGCGGCTGGCTGGTTTTTATCCGAAGTATGAAAAGCTATTCAAAGAGCTTCGCCCCACTGACATCATCCAGATTGGAGCACGGCATCAGGATGCCGTCTTTGATATGTTCCAAGTGCAGGGAGATTTGGTTAAGATTGAGGAATAAGGTCTTCGGTTCTCGATACGTATGAAACTTTTAGGGCCATTACTAGGTTTACTAATGGCTGGCGCCAGCTTCGGTGCCTCAAGAGATATCGCCACTCCTGATTTCCAGAAACACGTGGTTCCGCTTCTGGGGAAATTGGGATGTAGTTCCGCCAAGTGTCATGGTTCTTTTCAGGGGCAAGGAGGCTTGCGCCTTTCATTGTTTGGTTTTGATTTTCAACAGGATCATGCGGCTTTAATGGCAAAGGACTCTTCGGGAAAACAAAACCGCGTAGACATAAAATCTCCTAAACAAAGCTTAATCCTGCTTAAAGCAACTAAGTCTGTGAAACACAAGGGTGGGGAAATCATAGAGCCCGATTCATGGGAATATCGTTTACTGCACCGCTGGATTGAATCAGGAGCATCCGGAACAGCTATCCATGAATCCGAACGCGTGCGACTGAAAAAACAACCTGAGTTTTCTGCCGAAGGGATTCAGTTTTTTGAAAAGACAATCCGCCCCCTGCTTGAGGCCAATTGTTATGAGTGCCATGGGTTTAATGAGCGCAAAGGTGGGCTGCAGCTCAACTCGCGCTCAGATGTTGTGCGGGGGGGTAATTCCGACGAACCGGCCATTATACCGGGGGACCCAGACAAAAGTTTACTTGTTAAAGCAATCCGCCACACCGATCCGGATTTGCAGATGCCCCCAAAACGGAAGCTGGAAGCCCAGGAAATTGCCACTTTGGAAGCATGGGTCCGTATGGGTGCTCCGTGGCCGGTAGGATCCGGGGCGGTGCCCATCAAGTCGGGAAAGAAATTGGTCCGGCTTGATTATGAACCGAATGAACTGCTTTTCCAGAAAAACGATGACACTGCTCAAATCAGGATTATTGCTCATTGGGAGGGTGGGGGCCGTGAAGATGTGACTGATCTAACCCGTTTCCTTACCAAGGATGATACGGTGGTAAAGGTTGATGAAGCCGGTTTGGCTCAATCGGTAGGCAAAGGGGATACCCACGTTGTAGCCTTGTATGATAACGGTATCGCGGCGATTCCGGTTTTACGTCCGTTAACAGACAATCAACCTCAATTGGATGTTGGTCGGTACACCAATCCAATTGATAGGTTTGTTGCGTCCAAACTGATTAAGCTTGGGATCACACCATCGGAAACCTGTACTGATGCTGAGTTTCTCAGGCGCTTAAGTATCGATTTAACGGGCACACTACCTTCACCTGATGAAGTGAAGGCTTTTCTCTCTGATAACTCCAAGGATAAACGCAACCGAAAGATAGAGGAGCTTTTGAAGCGTCCGACCTACGCCGCATGGTGGACTAATAAACTGTGTGACTTTACCGGTTGTAATCCCGCTTCAATCAATAGCCTTCTGGAAGTAGCCACCGAGGAAGGATACCGAAAGGCCAGTCAGTGGTATGACTGGATTTACAAAAAAATTTCTGAAAACGAATCCTACGCCGACTTGGCTGAAGGTATTATTCTAGCGAATCCTGCCCGTGGAGTTGGGCAAGGTATGCCCTATTTCTGGACTCGCCAAAGCCTCAAGGAACCCAAGGACACTGCTATGTCCGTCGCCCACAGTTTTCTGGGAATCCAGCTGCAATGCGCCGAGTGCCATAAGCACCCCTTTGATCAATGGACCCAGAATGACTTTGTGGATTTTGCCGGTTTCTTTGACCCTTCGGTTTTTAATGATGGCCGCCGGCGGAAAAATTCAGGAAACATCATTGGAAAAACCACTGAACTGAGCCTCCTGCGCAGCCATATGGTTAAGCTTGAGGGGAATGATCCACGCAGGCCCATCATGGATTGGTTGCGTCAAAAGGATAACCCTTGGTTTGCCCGCTCCTTTGTGAACCGCGTATGGGCCGGTTATTTCAATGTGGGGATAGTAGAACCCACCGATGAATTTACCCCCTCTAATCCTCCCAGTAATCCCGAATTATTAAATTGGTTAACCGAACAATTTATCAAGAGTGACTACGACATGAAATGGTTGCACCGCCAAATTACCAGTAGTCAAACCTATCAACGCAGCTGGCGACCCAATGAAACCAATGCTGCGGATCGCCGCAATTATAGCCGGGCTATTCCGCGCCGTATTCCTGCTGAAGTCATTTATGACGCAATGAAACAGGTGACCGCAGCCTCAGACAAACTGGAGTCTGTCCGCACCAATCTGAAGCGGCGTGGGACAGGTCACCTTTCCATGCGCATGGCAGGTACGCATGCAATGAAAGTCTTTGGTAAGCCCGATCGGGCTACCAACTGTGATTGTGAACGGGTGAATGAGCCAACACTTCTGCAATCCATCTTCCTGCAGAATGATCCACTGGTGCGTATGCGTTTGTCAGGAAGTGGTTGGATTGATGAACTGGTTGAAAGAGAGAGGAAGGATAAGAAGAAAATGATTCAGGAAGCCTGGCTTCGGGCGTTTAATCGCTACCCTGCTATTTCTGAAGAGGCGCGAGCTATGAAGCACCTAGAGCAATCCAAGTCCATTAAGGAAGGCATGGAGGATTTGCTGTGGGCACTGATGAACACCAAGGAATTTATTTTGAACCGATGAAAAAACAACGTCCACTTTTTACCCGGCGTCAAATGCTCAAGGTGGGCGCCATTGGAGGGTTAACTTTAGCCCAGTATCTGCGCACGCAGGCAGCCGTTGGTGAGAAGGGCACAAAGCGATCGGCTATTTTTATTTTCTTGGAAGGGGGGCCTTCTCATCAGGATACATTTGATCTAAAGCCGAATGCTCCGGCACGTTACCGTGGCGAATTCAAACCGATTCCCACCGCAGTCCCCGGTATTCAGATTTGTGAGCACCTGCCGGAACTGGCAAAGCGCATGAAGGATTATGCCATTGTCCGTGGGCTTACTCATACCATTGCCGATCATGGATTAGGGAAAAAATATCTGTTAACGGGCAATCGACCTTCGCAAACCTTGAGCTATCCTGAGTATGGCTCAGTGGTCAGTAAGATGCATCCTTCTGTGCGAGATCTTCCTACTTATGTATCCATTGATGAATCCTTTGTGGGACCCGGTTATTTGGGAAATGAATTCAGTGCCCTAACCGCTGGTAAACCGACCTTTGGCATTCCCTACAGTGTACGAGGCATCTCGCTTGAGGATGGGCTAACGGTGCAAAGATATAAATCCCAACGCAGATTGCTTGATGACTTGGATACGGCTTTTCGTGGATATGAAAAACTGGATGCGCCAGTAAGAGGGTTGGACCGGTTTGGAGAGCAGGCCCATGATATTATCAGTTCATCCTCTACCCGTAAGGCCTTTGACTTGGAACAGGAAAAATCTTCTGAGTCCAAGAGATTTGGCAAGCACGAGTTTGGCCAGAGCCTGCTCTTGGCTTCCCGATTAATTGAATCAGGGGTGCATTTTGTCACCATCCGGTTGCGTCCGGCTGAGTTTGACTTCGATACACACGCAGATAATTTTTCCAGATTGCGGAAACTGTTGCCTCCTTTTGACAAGGGCTTGGCGGGCTTGTTTGATCGGCTCAAGGAACGAGGCCTTTTTGAATCCACGGCCGTCATGGTGGCCGGTGAATTCGGGCGAACTCCACAGATTAATGGACAGGGCGGCCGTGACCACTGGGCTAGGGCGATGTTTGCCCTGATGGCCGGAGGCGATATTCGCGGTGGTCAGGTGATTGGCGAAACTGATGCCAAGGCAGCTGAACCCAAAAATGAAAGCGTGAGTCCGGAGGATCTGGCCGCTTCATTTTTCAAGAATATTGGCATTGATCCCAAGATGGAATTTCAGGCGAATGTAGGTCGACCCGTCACGCTGGTGCATGATGGCAATCCAATCGAGCAGTTGTTTTCCTAAACTCAGGAAATCAGAAAGTAATGTAACTATTTAAACAGAATTAACGTAAGTTGTTTCTGGTAATTTATTGGAATAAAATCGATTGTCTGGCGTAGTAATGTCAGCAGGGTATTGAAAAAGAAGATTTAAACATGAAAAAACTACTCGTATTAATGCTAGTCACCGTCTTTGTTGGTTGTAGCAAGAAAGAAGAAGCCCCAGCTAATCCTGAAGGTGGCTCAACCCAACCCGCAGCCAAGGCTCCCACCAATACAGACATGGAAATCTTTGAGGCTTGTACCAAGGGCAACCTCAAGGCTGTTGAAGCGCACATCGCAGGTGGCACAGATTTGAACCAAAGAGGGCCGGATCAAAATACCCCACTGATTGTAGCGATAACCTGTGGGCGAGCGGATGTGACCAAGGCCTTGATTAATGGAGGAGCGAAATTAGACCTAAAAAATAAGGACGGCACAACGGCCCTGATTAGTGCGGCTTTTTTTGGTCAGCCTGAAATGGTAAAGTTACTCCTTGAGAAAGGTGCAGATATAAATGCTAAGAATAATGCCGGCTCGACTGCGTTGGCTTCTGCTCAATCTCCTTGGGAATTAACCAAGGGGATACTGGATTTTTTAAGTGCGATTGTGTACGGCCCGGCCGGTGTCACAATTGATTATGAGAAGGTAAGAGCTGGGCAGCCGGTTTGCGCAGAGATTCTACGTAATGCCGGCGGCAACGCTGCTGCCCCTGCGGGGGCGGGGACACTAATCGATGCGGTTTATAATGAGGATTTGGCTGCGGTTAATAGACTCATTGCAAGTGGTGCGGACGTTAATATGCGGAAGGCCGATGATGGGTCAACGCCTCTTCATGTAGCGGTTTTCGTGTGTAATATTGAGATAGTGAAAGTGCTGCTAGCCGCCAAGGCCGATGTTAATGCAAAGGATAACAAAGGGCAAACGCCCGTGTTTCTCACCACCCTGCCAATGGAAGCATTAAAGCCGATATACGATTTTATGGGAGCCCTAACTCAAAAGAGGTTCGACCTTGTACGGATTGCCAAGGATCGCGTAGAGGTTGCAAAAATCCTGAGTGGAGGCGGAAATACGCCGGGATCTGCGGCATTGTCAGATGCAGTCTTTAAGGAAGACTTGACTGCGGTTAAGCAACTTATTGCCGGTGGAGCTAATGTAAATGCGGCCAAGCCCGATGATGGATCCACACCTCTTCATTGGGCAGTCTTTGTATGCAATATCGAAATTGTGAAGGCACTTATTGATGGTAAGGCCGATGTAAATGCAAAGAATAAAAAAGGCGAAACACCTCTGGTTGCAGCGACTATACCATGGGAAACGATAAAGCCGGGATATGATTACCTGGGAAACCTAGCGCAAAAGAAATTCGACTTGGAACGAATTGAAAAGGACCGAGTGAAAGTGGCAGAGATTCTGCGCGCTGCCGGCGCTAAATAGAATGAAGCATTTTCTTTTCGTAATGCTTTTTGCCACGGTACTGGTTGGCTGTGGAAAGAAAGAAGAAGCACCGACCAATGTGGATGCTGGAGATAACAAGCCCACAATTGAGATGGATACGGATTTGCTGGCCGCTTGTGTAAATGGGGATCTGGATGTTGTTAAAAGACAAATTGCATTTGGGGCAGATCTCAATCAACGCAC
>CAJWKQ010000053.1 GCA_913041895.1 uncultured Verrucomicrobiales bacterium | reverse complement strand
CATGTAACTCATTACCCGGATCGGCCTGGGCAATGGCTTTTTCCTGCACATTGAGGGAAGTATCAGCAATTTCCACTTCACGTGGGTAACCGTTCAGTTCAAAAGTAAGCGTTCGAACACCTTCTTCATCAGGCTCACTAACATTGATGAGCTTAATGTAAAGTGTTTTGCCTTCCTCGATATCCACTGCAATTTCTTCACCCGATTGAAGACCGTAAAAATAAGTTGAACTGGGTAAAACAGAGACATCTCCATATTGCCGTCTAAATTTATTGTATTCAACAAACACCTCGGGATACATCAAATAGCTTAGTAAGTCATCGTCGCTGACTTTCCGGTGAATTTCCTCCTCTACTTTTTTCCGGGTCCGATCAAGATTTAAAGGCTTAAGGTCCGCTCCAGGTCTTCCTTTGATAGGTTTCTGCTTTCCTAGAACCACTTGTTGCACCTTACGTGGCCACCCTCCAATAGGTTTGCCAAGCCGACCTTTCATCATATCTATGACCGACTCAGGAAAAGGTGTGGAACCTGGTTCAAGATTCACTACATCCGCAGGTTTAATTCCACGCGTAACAAGGAACATCGTCATATCCCCTACCACCTTGCTGGAAGGTGTTACTTTGACGATATCACCAAAAAGTTCATTTACCTCTGCATAGGTGCCAGCCACTTCCTTCCACCGCGCTCCGAGCCCCATGCTTTCGGCTTGCTCACGTAAATTGGTGTACTGGCCTCCAGGCATTTCATGTTCATAGATATCACCAATCCCACTACGGGGCCCAGTATCAAAGGGCGCATAAACTTTCCGAACCTGTTCCCAATAATCGGAAAACTCATTTAATGTACCTAAATCCAAACCCGTCTCGCGCGGAGTATTGTCAAGAGAAGCAACTACACTATTGAGGTTGGGTTGGCTGGTAGAGCCGGACATGGAGGCAATAGCCAAATCAACAATATCGACGTCGGCTTCAGAGGCTTTAAGTACGGAAGCAGCATTCACCCCACTGGTATCGTGCGTGTGGAAATGAATCGGCAACCCGACTTCCTGACGTAGCGTCTTGACTAGCTTGTTGGCAGCATAAGGACGGCAAAGGCCAGCCATGTCCTTGATACACAAAGTGTGTGCACCCATTTTCTCGAGTTCATTTGCTAGCTTTACGTAGTAGTCAAGCGGATACTTGTCTCGCTTTTCGTCGAGGAAATTGCCCGTATAGCAAATCGTACCCTCACAAACCGCGTGCGTTTCTCGAACGGCCTCCATTGCGGCCTTGAGATTGGGCAGGTAGTTGAGCGAATCAAATACTCGAAAAATATCCATGCCGCTCTCAGCTGAATGTTTCACGAATGCTTTCACTACATTGTCCGGATAATCGGAGTAACCCACCGCATTGGAACCGCGGAAGAGCATCTGGAAACAAATATTAGGCACAGCCTCGCGCAATTGGCGCAGGCGCTGCCACGGATCCTCACGCAGGAAACGCATTGCCGTGTCAAATGTGGCCCCCCCCCACATCTCAAGACTAAAGAGATTAGGAGTACGGCGCGCAATAGCGTCGGCTGCATTGAGCATGTCTTCAGTTCGCATACGAGTGGCGAAAAGGCTCTGATGCGCATCCCGGAGGGTCGTATCGGTAATGAGAAGACGTTTTTCCTTACGTGCCCATTGAGCGAATTTCTCCGGACCTTTCTCAAGGAGAATCTGTCTTGTACCCGCCGCTGGCTCCTGATCTCCCTCGTAAGTTGGCTCTGAAATTGGCGCAAAAGGCTCCTTAATCTCGAAGCCTTTAGTCTGTGAATTTCCGTTAACCACAACATCGCCGATATAGCTCAGTAACCGATTCGCACGGTCACGACGCGGTCGAAAAGCAAATAGCTCAGGCGTTGTATCAATTAACGTCGTCGTTGCCTGACCACTGCGAAAAGTCTCATTTTTTATAACATTCTCGATAAAGGGAATGTTTGTCTGTACTCCTCGAATCCGGAATTCCTTCAAGGCACGGTCCATTCGATCCAACGCCATTGGAAAACTCATTCCGCTAGCGGTAATTTTCACTAGAAGTGAATCATAGAAAGGTGTAATCACACTACCAGAATCACCCTGTCCGCCATCCAAACGAAGGCCAAAACCTGCGGCTGAACGATAAGCAATAATACGGCCATAATCGGGAGTAAAATTGTTTGCCGGATCCTCTGTAGTCACTCTCGCCTGAACCGCATGCCCAACACAGGGGACTTCTTTTTGTTTGGGAAGTTGCATCACTTCATTATGCAACTTTTCTCCTAGGGCTACTTGTATTTGTGCACGCACCAGATCGATCCCAGTTACCACTTCAGTAACCGTATGCTCCACCTGAATACGGGGGTTCATCTCTATGAAATACCACCCCTTGGTATCCATATCATAAAGGAATTCCATGGTGCCGGCATTATCGTACCGAATGTGCTTGGCCAGCCCAACAGCCGCAGCACAAAGCTCATCACGCACCCTCTGGTCCAAGGCTACGCTGGGAGCGATTTCCACTACTTTTTGGTGGCGCCTCTGCACCGAGCAATCACGCTCATAGAGGTGTAATACATTACCATGTTGATCACCCAGAATTTGAACCTCAATATGTTTTGCACGCGGCACGTACTTTTCTAAAAACACGGCCGGGTTACCGAAGGCGCGATCAGCTTCACCGCGGGCTTCATCCAAGAGTCTCTCCAGATCTTTTGGTTTATGCACCACACGCATGCCACGCCCACCACCCCCAAAAGCAGCCTTAATGATCAATGGAAAACCAATATCCTTGGCTACCTTCACTGCCTTGGCCCGCGTCTTAATAGGCTCATCAGTCCCGGGCAAAATTGGAACCCCTGCGGCTTTAGCCAAAGCGCGAGCTTCTGTTTTGTCGCCCATTTGGCGTAACAACTCTGGTCGTGGACCAACAAAGGTAATTCCAGCCTTAGCACAAGCTTCCGAAAAATCCGCGTTCTCAGCAAGAAAGCCGTAACCCGGATGAATTAAATTTACGCCACGCTCAGCGGCCATTTCGACGATACCCTCAATATCCAAATAAGCGCCCACCGGGCCCTTACCTACACCAACCATATATGCTTCATCGGCCTTGAATCGGTGTACAGCTAACCGGTCTTCTTGTGCGTAAATCGCAACAGTCCGCATGTGCATTTCTGTCGCTGCACGAAATATACGAATGGCAATTTCACTGCGATTGGCCGCCAATAATTTCAGAGGACCATCAGAAACAGATGCTTTCTTTTTGGGTTTCCTAGCCATGGAGGCGCCCCTTTTAGCAGAAAAGGTCCTAAAGGCAAAGATTTGGTGTCAAAGCACTCTTCTCTCTTGCCTCTAACGTAGCTTTATCCAAAATCCCTGCATGAGTCCGAAGAAAATCATTCTCATATTGTATTTATTCTCTTCATTGAGCTCCCAAGCTGCAGTTGAAGCATTTGAAATTGGCCCCGATAACACAGATCAACTTCCCAAAGGCAAGGAAGCTGATGGCATTATTGGTGACTTTGTGATGCGCAATAGCCGTATCACAGCCGTTATTTCCGGCAACCAACCTTTACGTAGAGCTAATATGAGCACTTTTTATGGTGATGGAGGCATCACCCCAGGTTGTCTATTCGACCTTACACTTAATGATCGTCAAAATGATCAGCTAACCGTATTTGCCCCAAGCAACCAACGCGGTGATGTTTCACATGTAAGGATTATCCGATCTGATACGAAAACTGCTGAGATCGAAGTGGTTGTGGATGCCGCCCGAAATAATGGCCTCTATAAAAAACATACCTACAGGATTGATGAAAACTCCAAGGGCATCGCCATCACTACGACATACAAGAATCTTTCGAAAGCCACAAAGAGCGGCACAGTGGATGATTATTGGAAACCTTCTGGAAAACGCGGAACATATAGGGGAGTTAGATGGATTGATGCAGTCGATCCTGCAGACAAAGGATCATACGCAGTTGGATGGCTTCCTGAAAACGGCGAACGCCTAAAAGGCTTAGGTTCTCATCCCGGTTCATTATCTCTTAAACCCGGTGAACATAAAACTTTTACCCGCTATATTTCTGTAGGTAACTCTCCCGCAGAAGCATTGGGCGAAGTTTTCAGTTACACCGATAAAACCCCCTCTAAAATTTTCATTGAGATTGAGAATTCCAGTACTGCTTTGATTAACCTCACAAGCAAAGGAAGTTCCTTTCCTGCATACCTCACAAAAAATGGGGAATCCACCTTTAGCGTGCCCGAAGGCGATTATGATATTGAGATAATTGACCGCGGCAGAAAAAGCGTGAAGCAAAAGTTAACCGTAAAGCAGAAGGGAACTTTCAAATTACGGTTTACACTTTCCGATTTATCGGGAGTTGCATTTGATATTCGCGACGAAAAAAATCTCAGCTCGCCCTGCAAAATTCAGTTTTCTGGAACAGGGAAAACAGTAACACCAAATCTTGGACCGCAGAACCGAGCGCACGGTTGCGTAGATCAATGGCATTCAGAGACGGGTAAATTTAATGTGGCACTGGATCCTGGTACATACCGACTGGTAATTACCCGCGGCATTGAATTCAATCATTTAGTTCGTGAAGTAACTGTTAAAGCAGGCGAGTTTGTTAATGTCTCTGGTACTCTTAAACGCCTGGTTAATACTGCTGGTTGGATCAGCACGGATTTTCACAACCACTCGACACCCAGTGGGGACAACCAGTGCGGCACTGATGATCGTATCATTAATCTTGCGGCTGAACATATTGAATTCGCCCCGACCACTGAACACAACCGTTTATATGACTGGGCTCCGCATATCAAAAAACTTGGCCTAATTAATCACTTAAGCACAATTGTTGGCCTAGAGTTAACTGGCGGAGGGGCCGGATCTCACCATAATGCATTTCCCTTACCTACCCCTAATCCCTATATACAAGATGGCGGTGCTCCAGTGTTCAAAAAAGATCCTCGCCTTAATGCCATCAACCTTCAGAACCTGGGTGGATGGAGTCCTGAGCGCTGGATACATGTAAACCATCCAAACATAGCAGAAAAGTTTTGGGACCGGAATCTAGATGGTAAGGCTGATGGTGGTTTTATCGGATATGAAAAATATATTGATGCACTGGAATCACAAAATTTCCGCGGCAATAATATCCTATCTAAATCTCCATGGATCATTACTAGACGAGGCACAAGTGAAAGCGTTCGGGAAGTTCGGGAGTTTGTATGGTTACAAATGCTGAATCAAGGTATGCGCACTCGGGCTATTGCCGTGGCAGACGCACACTCTGTCTATGGAAATGGTGTCGGTGGATGGCGAACCTATATTCCCAGCAGTACCGACGAACCTAGTAAAATTGATCCCAAGGAAATTATTCGTAACGCCAAAGCTGCTCAACTCATGTTAACGACCGGTCCCTTTCTGGAGGTGAACGCCGGAAAATCCATTAGTGGCGCCGATGTAAAATCCACTTCCGGCACGGTAAACCTTGAGGTCAAAGTTCAATGCACTGATTGGATTGATATTGATCGAGTACAGGTGCTCGTCAACGGCAAGCAGGAACCCAAATACAATTTCACAAGAACAAGTCATCCGAATTACTTTAGTAAAGGCGTTGTAAAATTCGCTCGTACGATAGAAATTAAACTTAAAGAAGATGCACACTTGATTGTAGTAGCAATGGGCGAGAACTTCACGTTGAAAACTGGTTATGGCACCAGCACCAACGCGAGCTTGAAGCCCTGTGCTTATATCAATCCAATATGGGTGGATGTGGATGGAGGAGGATTTAAAGCCAACGGAGATACGTTGGGATGGGACTTACCGGTAGGGCGTCAGGACCCAAAGAAAATCAGGGCACTCCTAAAGGCAAAGGGATTAAATTAAATCTATTTGTGATGCAGTTTATAATGCTGCCTCAACAAATCCTTTCCATAATCATTTCCGTTGGGTGTCCGAACAACCGTATGGATGTGCTGACGGGTAGGCGTAGATGATCGAGCCAGTGCAATGGGCCGTTGGTGATCAAACTCTATAAGAACCACAGGACTTTGAATTCGGTAGTAGAAGACACTATTTTTGTCTGTTTGTCCCATCCATCCAAAATAAGTGGCATTCAGATGCTTCTTTACCTCAGTCATCTTTACCTTGGCATGACCCTCAGCCATGTTACCGACATAAACACCGATTAGTTCAAGCAACTGGTTCTTTTGCTTTACTGTTAGCTCGCTGCATTTAATACCTATATAGTCCAAAATCTGATTATCCTTAAAGGCTTCACCAACATTATTGGTTGGACGCTTTTGATCAGCCACAATGGCTTTTGTCTTTTGTAATTTGGTGAGAGAATTAATAAATTTTAATCCCTTATCCTGCTCATCCTGGCAGATTACCGTACCCTTAAACTTTCCACTTTCGGCCTTAACCGGTTCTGAACCCATAAAAACAGGGCTCATGACGACCTGATCGCCAAGCACAAAATAATTAATTACAACATGATGACCATCGAGCTGCCACCCCCATGGCTTAGTTGCACTGGGTTCACCCATAATAGTAATCCAGTAAAGCCATTCACCGTATTCCTCAAAACGTTTGGTTAATTCAGCGAGGGTACCGTTAAGTTTCATGATATCCTGCGTTTGCTTAAGCCCTCGGGCACTTAAACTTGATTTCAAGAGATTAAAGGCCAGCTCTCTTTGTCCTTTGGTCATTTTATTAAAACCGACTCCTTGGCGGGCATAACGGTGACGGTTATCCCATTTGCGCCATTCAATATCATCCACAGGGAAAACCGTTTTCTTACGATCCTCCTTACTGAGACTCGCAAGAAAGGCCTTGGCCGCCTGCCTAACGGGCTCGGCATTCACTCCCGTTTTACGTAGAGGAAACAAATTTTCCGGAGGTACATCCAAGTAATAAACCCCCTTGAAAGGCTGAGCCAAAGCAGCCTCACGTTGGCCATCAAAACGACCCCGTTGCGCCCAAAGGGATTGCTCGGCAATACAGGTAAAAACCAAAATCAAAATAATTTTCTTCATAATAAATTCTCAATCATTGCCCGTTCCGATCCGATTTAGTAGGAGATGTAAAAATGGACGTCAAAGCATCGGCCAATTCGGCAACCAGCAAAGGGTGTTTCACTGACACATCTTGAGCCTCAATAGGATCGCTTTTCAAGTCGAACAAGCTGATTTGCTGTCGACTCCATATCAGTTTCCATTTGTCGTGCAAAACCGCAAATTCTCCTGAGGATCCGCCCACAATTACAGGTGGCCGTTTAATCGGCTTGTTCTCAACAATAGACGGCCAACAATCCACACCATCGAATGGCTTTTGATTAGCGGGCTTGATGCCCGCGGCAGCGGAGAATGTGGGGAATAGATCTTGAGCAGAAATTAACTGATCGCATTTCGTGCCCGGACGGATCACTCCCGGCCAACGAAGAACTGCAGGCACACGAACCCCCCCCTCTAGCACAGTGCCTTTACCACCGCGCAGTGCCAACTGCTCTGGCAAAACGTTAGAACCACGACGACCAGCTCCACCAGATCCATTATCGCAAAAAAACATCACGAGAGTTTCTTCAGTCATTTCCTCCTCTTCGATCGTGTTCAATACCCGGCCGATGGCTGCATCCATTGCCTCGATTGCACCGGCTTGCCCAAGCTTCCGACCAAAAAAACCAAGCTTCCGGTATTTCTGGAGCAATTGTTCTGAGGCCTCCGCTGGTTGATGGGGAGCGTTAAAGGGTAGATACAAAAATACCGGCTTTTGCTTGTCGCGTTTCTTCAACAGTTTGATAGCCTCATCAGCCAAAAGATCAGTAGAATAGCCTTCAGGAGCAACCGACTGGCCATTGCGAAACCAACCGCGCGCGCCTAAGCGTTCGGTGCTGTAATAATTGATTCCTCCGCCATGGAACCCAAAAAAATAATCAAAACCTCGGGAATTCGGAGTATACTCAAACCCACTTGCCCCAAGGTGCCACTTGCCAACCATAAAGGTCTGGTACCCTCCTTTTTGAAAAGTCTGAGGCAGGAAGTGCTCGTCCTTGGGCACCCCATCCCCGCGGCCAATCACCCCGGTGATACCCATGCGGGCAGGTACTCGTCCGGTCATCAATGCCGCACGAGTGGGGCTGCAAATCGGGTGAACGTAAAACCGATCAAGCTGCATACCATCATTAACGAGTCGATCAATGTGGGGAGTAGCAATCTTACTACCGTGATAACCCACATCATTCCAACCCATATCATCTGATACAAACAATATGATATTCGGCTTAGACGCCCCGTGAATCAGGAACGCGAAAATAGCGGGGAAAGCAAAAACAAATATTCTACCCCAAAAAGCCTTCATTCAATACCTAACGTCGAGGGCGTCGTCCGCCACCTCTCCGACTTAAGCCGTCGGTATTGGGGGTTGCACTTTTCCAATGAGCACCAGCTTGAGCTCCCATTCGACGGTGCTGATCGTAAGTCAGAGTACTGGGCTTATGTTTGTCCAATGCTTTTGCCAAAGGTTCTATTAGTTTATCGGCAGACAATTGGGCATCAATCACATCGATCACCTCACCAGTTAATCCAAAGGTCCCAGGCTGGATCACGATAAACCCGGACTTCGTTTTGAATTTCTTGACCGATTTAAACTCCAAAGCATCACTAGCAAAAACATACTGGGCATCTCCAATGAATTGATCCGACCAGGCAACCTTGGAAAGTTCCTGTTCCATTTTTTTTCTTTCTTCTGCACTCTTTGAAAAAACCACAACCAACGGCTGGCGATCAGCTGCAGTTATATTTAGTGCTAGACGCAAATCTGCAAGATAAGGCAAGGGAGGTGATCCTTTGGCCGCCTTACCTTTACCAGGATAAGCCAAGGCAATTGCCTCCATAGTCTGTCCCATCTTCTTGATAGATTCCTCAGGTTGAGCATTGATACCGCGCCCGCTAACACCACCAAAAGCCCAAGCTGGGCTCCGACCTGCTGTCACCAAC
Source organism: uncultured Verrucomicrobiales bacterium (assembly GCA_913041895.1). GTDB lineage: Bacteria > Verrucomicrobiota > Verrucomicrobiia > Limisphaerales > UBA1100 > UBA1100. The sequence goes on along the minus strand of CAJWKQ010000053.1, from coordinate 6,830 downwards.
TTGGTTTTTCCATCAGGAGTAAGGAGAGTGAAAACGGTGTTTTCCAGATTCCCTCCTCTCGCAAAAAAACCTTTCAACACTTCATTCTCATCAGCGTTTTCATAAGTTGCCAATCGAATGCAAACAAACTTACGAGAAGCGGAAATAACGTCTTTGTCAGCCAGGAAACTCCTGTCCATTCCGGTTTTACCCGGTCACCAGACCCCAGGCACTGAATGGCACTGCGGCACAGCCGAAACAAGCATGATTGGCTTGCCGGTTCGCTGCGCCTCAGCCAAACCGCCTTTCCAAGTACCATGCCATGCAATTTTTTCGGTTTTGGATTCAGGAGGCGGTTCCTGCCCAAAGAACACCAAAGGGGCGAACAACAAAATACCTGATAAAATTAAATTTTTACGTTCCATATTGCTTTCCTTCCAGAGCTTATCTAATCCGAGGGGCGTAGCTGTCAAACCGATTCGGATACTGCTTCTACTAAAACATCACTGTCCCTCTTTTTTAGACGTCATGATTTGAATTAAGGTTACTGAATACATTTCCTTCAAATACAAGTTGCAACCTCCGCGTGGGATTAGAGATTTCGAAGTAGAAATAATTAATCCTGCTTACGTAGCACACGAACGTCACCACGCCGTGCGGTAAGCCCATCACGATCCATTTTTTCCAGAACCGGAATTAAAATTCTGCGGGTGGTTTCCATGGCCTTACGCAGCTCGCTGGCCGTCGCCTGCCCATGTTTGCGAAGATGTTGTTTAACAACCAGTTTCAATCTGTTGTATTGATTAGCACTCAGTACCAATTCCGGCCCCACGTCGATGACTTCTCCGGTATCAACGAGAAACTGAAGAGCCGCTCGTACTGTAGGATTACTGTCAAAATTCTTTCGCGCAGGAGGATCTTCTCCTTGAAGGGCTTTTTGGATGCGTTCACCAGAGTCCCGCAAGTGGGCCGGCAATTCCGGTTTGTGTTTGCTGTTAGCAATGTGTGTTTGATGGCGTTTAAAGCCGCTAGCTTCTAGATCAGCAATGAGCTCTTCAAAGAGGTTTTGTTCTCCAAATACCTTGCCAACAATAGGGCGCAACTGTTCCAGTGCGAGACCGATGCGTTCAGGATGTTCTTGATGTTCCTTGTCAATCTCTTTAGCACATTGAGTACGCAGGTTATTCCATATATTGATCTTAACAATCCACTGACCCACTTGCACCAGTTCATTGGATGCGATCATATCATCAACGGCCGCTTGAATCTCAGTTGGAAAAAAATGAGAAGGCTTAAGTATGTCACCCCTTTTACCAACTCCATCACGGTTGATTTGGGACTGAATCCATTTAGATGCATTTGTGTGATGTTCTGCTCTTTGTTTGAGAAATGTTTTTTGTGCATTAGTCCGCAAGTTTTTGTTTTTTGCGTGTGCTTCTAAAACTCGCCCACCTGCTAAAGTGGCTGTCTCGGGCCAATTACGAATGACAATGCGATCTCCCGCCCAAATACAGACCGGTTTCTCCAGTCGTAATTGAGCTAGTTGCTTTTCACCGGGTTCTAAGGTTTTGCCTTCCATCAACACCAATCGGGCAGGCCAGTGGCCACTGCCGTGGTGAACCCGCACCCTCGTATCATTGCGTAATGAGGTAGAGTCAGTAGGCAGTCTAGGAGAACGTTCGAGGTATACGTCAATGGTTTGGGTTGTATCAGATAGTTCTGGCAGGGTAAGAGTAGCTCCTCTTGGTAATTCTTCGCGCGTCAGTTCAGATAGACTTAATGCGGTACGGGTTCCCGGGAATGCATGGTTTTTACCTTGGTTATGCGATTGAACAGACCGGATACGAGATGTTTTTCCGGGGGGAAAAGCTTTAATAGACTGACCTTGTTTGATAATTCCTCCAGTCAAAGTACCGGTGGCAATAGTGCCAATACCTTGAAGAGAAAAAACTCGGTCAACTGCCAAACGTGGTTGGCCACAATCAGCATGAGCAGGCATGATCTGGGCTGCTCGATTGAGGGCTTCCTTTAATTCATTCAATCCTTCGCCCTTGTAAGCACTGGTGGGAATGATAGGAATATCGGCCAGCGGGCTATTTGCCAGTTGGTTTCGTATTTCCTCAACACGATCGGAACAATCGTCCACCAAATCGGCCTTGGTTAGTGCTACGACTCCACGGGTAGCCCCAAGGTAACTGAGTATCTGCAGGTGTTCTTCTGTCTGAGGCATCCAGCCATCATCAGCAGCCACTACGAGTAAAGCCAAATCCACTGCCCCCACACCAGCCACCATGTTTTTGACAAAATCTTGGTGACCCGGAACATCCACAATCCCAAGGCTAAACTCGGGCAACTCCAAATGCGCAAAGCCCAGGTCGATGGTTATACCGCGTTGTTGTTCCTCTGGAAGGCGATCCGGATCATTCCCCGTCAGGGCTTTAACGAGCGCACTCTTGCCGTGATCAATGTGGCCGGCGGTTGCCAAAATGGCATGTTGTTTCTCCATTAATTCTTGAGCGGTAAACGCTTAAACTCAAAGGTAGCCTTGATGGGCAATTCCTTGCCTGAGACTTCCAAGTGCGGCCCGAAAAAATAGTTGAAAGAGCCGGCTTTAGGTGCAGGTTGGGGTAAAATATCTCGCCCACGACTTAACTCGAGTCTATTGGCTGGGTGATGACCAAAATAATACTCTGTCAATTCGGGGTGTTTATCGGCTTCGCTGATATCAACAGGAACCCATTTGTTATCTGCAAAAAACTCAGCCCAGCAGTGATATCCACCAATAGCACCTGAATTTACATCCGCCGGGATCGTAAAGCCGATAGCAAAACGAGCCGGAATATTAACTGACCGACAAAGGCCAATAAAGTATGCGTGGAAATCGGTGCAATTTCCCGTACGTGCATCACAAGCATAAAGAGCGTCTCCTCTACCCCAACCTTTTCCACTCTTATCATAGCGCATGTGCTCCAGTACATGTTTGTAAATTGCCTTACCTTTGATCAAGTCGTCATCTCCATCAGCAGTAACCTGACGGCCTATTTGCTTAAAGCGCTCATTATTTGGCACCAGCTTTTCGGCTTTGAGATGCCTCTTTGGATTCCCAACCTCAGAGTGCGCAATTTTTTCCCTGCGAATCACCTGATAATGTATAGTAATCTTTTTATTGCTATCATCTTTAGAGGGATTAAGAACGAGAATTTCATTCTGGTGAAATTTATCCCGTGTTTTATGCCATGGCACGGGAGATTCAACAGAAAGAACCTCAAAACGTTGATGAGAATCGGTGCGCGCAAGCGGGACCCATAGTCTGGCTGGGCCCTTTATCTCGGGAAGCGTCATGGAGTATATGAGCTCAAAACGATCTGCGTTACGGATAATTTTTTTCTCCGCGGCTATTAGGTTTGCAGCAAATACCAAGACGGCAAGTAGTATTATTTTTTTCATTATTTTGTTATAATTTTTGTGATTGATTCTATGAGGAGCTTATCCTGTTCAGGGAATATAGTTTTTAAATCCAAACGGAAGCGTTGATTGTTTATCACGCCAATTACTGGTGTTGATTGCCTCCGCAATTGCGCGGCAAACTCCTTTAAGCGAATCCCTTTGGGTAAAAAATCGATAGCGATACTTGGAAGTAGTGCCTGTGGCAGTGATCCTCCACCTACTTGCGATTGGCTTTCACTTACTGTTACCTTGATGGAAGAGCTTTCTAGTTTTTTAGCTAAACGATCTGCACGTTTTTTAAGACGTTTAATGTCTACAGTAAGGCATTGATGCAAGGGCAGTTCAGCCGATTGATTATTCAGGTAGGCCTCAGCAGCATTTTGCAAGGAAGTCAGGATGAGCTTATCACAACGCAAGGCTCTAAAAAATGGATGTCTTTTTAATGCCTGAATAAATCTATTTTTCCCGGCGATAATGCCTGCTTGAGGACCTCCCAGCATTTTGTCTCCACTAAAACACACTAAATCAACTCCATCTTTTAGCACATCCTTTGGCGTAGGTTCATGATGTCCATTAGCCCAACTTTCGGTAGGTAGAAATACACCGCTCCCCACATCCTCAACAAACGGCACCCGTTTCTTTCGAGCTAAGGCTGCAAGTTCACCTCGATCAGGACTACCAACAAATCCTTCCATGAAAAAGTTGCTGCGGTGAACCTTAAGTATGAGACCGGTTTGCTTGTTGATAGCCTTGCTGTAGTCCTGAAGGTTAGTGCGGTTGGTTGTTCCAATTTCTTTTAATCTCGCATCAGTGCTTTCCAATATATCAGGGATGCGATAATCGCCTCCAATCTGTACTAGTTCACCTCTTGAGATAACCACTTCTTTTTTTTCTGCAGTCAAATGGCGAAGGATTAGAACCAGAGCCGCAGCACAATTATTGGTGACCATCGCTGCTTCGGCACCACAAAGCACAGCCAGACAGGTTTCCAAATACTCTGCCCGATTCCCTCTTCTCCCGGTAGCCAAATCTATTTCAAGGTTGGTGTAGCCGCTATTAGATGGTGTCGTTATAGGGGAACGACCTAGGTTAGTATGAATTAATACTCCTGTTCCATTAATGACTGGTTGCAGCTTAGAAAGCTCAAGATCACTCAATCGCTCTTTGACTGCATTAATGATTTCCTCAGGTTTTGGGATTTCTTTACTTTTACGGATAACCTTTAACTCTTCACGAATGGTTCCAACCACCAAAGGATGGGGCAGACTGCATTCCTTTACCGCTTCCAGAATGGTATCAACACCTGGAATAGCTCGCAGTTTGTTTTTTGCTTTCGCCATTATTTAACAGTAATGAGAGGTTCAGTTAATTCAGTTAATTTGCCAAAAGACTTCAGATTCAGATTAGATGTAACTGCATGGAAAGCTTCCAGTTCATCTGAAGTAACGGCAACAAGCAAACCTCCGCTTGTCTGCGGGTCGCAAAGCAAGGCACGTTGTTCATCGGTTGATGGCCCAATCTTATGTCCGTAACTTTCAAAATTTCTATCAGTTCCCCCAGGAGAACAATCTAAGGAGATATAATGATCGGTATTTTCTAACCTAGGTACTTTCGAACTTTCAATAATGGCACTGACACCACTTCCTTCACATAACTCGACCAGATGACCAAGGAGACCAAAACCAGTGACATCAGTCATAGCTGTTACGCCTTTAAGTTCACTTAGACTGCTTCCGATTTGGTTTAAAGTGGTCATTTGTTCAATCGCCTGCTGGATATCAACTTCTCCAGCAATGCCTCGTTTCTGGGCTGTTGTCACTAGACCTACACCGAGAGGTTTAGTGAGGAAAAGTTCGCAATCTACCACTGCAGCATCATTGCGTTTGAGTTGATCTGTGGCAACCTGTCCAGTCACAGCTAAGCCAAATATAGGCTCGGGTGCATCAATGCTGTGTCCTCCAGCCAATGGTATTCCTGCACGAGCACATGCTGCTCTACTTCCTTCCAAAACTTTACCGGCCACTGAAGGTGGAAGTTTTTCTAATGGCCATCCCAAAACGGCGATAGCCATCAGGGGCGTACCCCCCATAGCATAAATGTCACTAATGGCATTGACCGAGGCAATTTGCCCAAATTCATACGGGTCATCGACAATCGGCATAAAGAAATCAGTTGTACTGATTACTGCCTGCCCATTTCCAAGATCATACACTGCCGCATCATCCTTGGAGTCATTTCCCACTAACAATTGAGCGTGTGGAGCAGCCTTACCGGCTTGGCTCAGAATTTCCTCCAACATCTTGGGTGAAATTTTACAACCGCATCCGGCTCCGTGGCTATATTGGGTGAGACGTACAGAATCGCTCATGATGGTTTGAATAAAGTGGCGGAGAGGCTAGGAATCGAACCTAGCTCGGCCCGTTCACGGACCGACAACGGTTTTGAAGACCGCGGGGGCCACCAGGCACCCTCAACTCTCCTTATTATATTTCGCCCTAGGCTTAAGGGCGTGAAGACACGAATATTTTTGCTACAGTCCCCGGATAGACTGCAGTACCGCTTCAGGCTTAGGGAATTCTCCCGTTGCCCGCTTGGAATATACCAACTTATCATTTGCTGTGACTTCAAACACGCCGCCGGAACTGGGAATCAGTTCCAATGAGGCAATGCGCTGTTTAAGCTTTAGCAATCGGTCCGCCAAACTGACGGCCTGCGGCTCATAGTTTCAAGCCGCACAATATTCGATGCGCACCTTCATGGTTTCAGATCAATCTACATTCACTTGTTCTCTTTGACCAGAGTAATGGCCATTGACCACAACACAATGGCGCCACATATCTAACCATTTAGCCAAATTCACTAAATTATTGTAACATACTGCGTGAAACTACGTCTTTTGCTGGTGGACAAGCCCTGATGAACGTGGGCAAACTAACCCAAGACATGAAAACAAATTATCTACTACCTGCTTTATTGATCGGTCTATTTTCGACGATCATTGATTCTCAAGCGCAGGACCGCCCCGGTGGCCAAGCAAACATTCGGGAATTATTCCTGAAGGAATTTGACAAAAACAAGGATGGCAAACTCGATGAGAACGAGCGTCCCAGCCGCGAACAAATGCAGGAATTTTTCCAGCGGCAACAGGGCAACACTCCAGCACGCCCAGGTGCCGGCGGTGGTCGATCTGGCCAAGGTGGCCCAGGTGAAGGCAGACCTGGTGCAGGTGGCGGTCGCCCAGGTGAAGGCAGACCCGGTGCAGGTGGTGGCCGCCCTGGACAAGGCAGACCTGGTGCCGGCGGTAGCCGTCCCGGTGGTTTTGACCGCGAAGCAATGCGGGCTGCCATGCTCAAGGAGTTCGACAAGAACGGAGACGGGCAACTAGATGAGAATGAACGACCCAG
>CAJWKQ010000052.1 GCA_913041895.1 uncultured Verrucomicrobiales bacterium | reverse complement strand
AGCGATCGTTTAAATAAATCCGGTCTTTAGCTGCGACTGGTGAGGCATAAAAGTTTCCCATTCTGCTCAGACGAAGGGGGCCGAGATCGCGGCCTGTGAGCCCTTCCACCTTTGAGAGAAAACCCTGATAGTGATGGAAAAAATACAAGGTTTGATCGGGCATCAAGAGCGGTGAGGGGACGTAAGGGGTGGCGGCTCGACGCGTCCAAAGGATGTTTTCAGATCCGCTTAAGTCTCCTTTCGCCTCCTTGATTCGGATGGCAAGCATCGCACGTTTTTCATAACTAGCTCCTGCATAAACAATGCCATTATGATGTACCGGAGAAGCGACTACATTGTGCGGTAAACCACTTGCTTGCCAAATAACTTTTCCTGATTCCAGTCCGTATGCTCGAATTGCATTTGTCGCGCTAATAATGAGCAAAGACTGTTCTTTATCTTGAACCACAATGGGAGTGCTCCAATTGGTGGGTTCGTCGCGTGGTTTTCGCCAAATTTCCTTGCCGTTTCGTTTGTCGAGTACAGTAACAAATGAATCACCCTCATGGTCCCAATTGATGGCCAGTGTGTTTTTGTGCAAAACGGGAGATGCACCTTCGCCGTGCCCATGCTTTACCTGCATTTTACCTAGATTCTTCCTCCAAGCTAACTCACCGGTTTGTGTCTTAAGGCAAAAAAGACCAGCGGAACCAAATGAGGCAATAACGTGCTCACCGTCGGTGACTGGTGAGTTTGAAGCCCAAGTTGCACTTTCATGAGTGCTTTGGTGGGGTTGAGCGGTATAAACGGTTTTTTTCCATATTATTTTCCCGGTATCACGATGGAGCGCCAAGACGGTGAATTGGAGCTGATGAAAAGGATCTATGTTATTATGGGCGCCTGAAGGTTGCTCTGGTACGGGCAGTTTTTCGCCCATAGGAATGGCGGTGGTAAGATAAATATGATCTCCCCACACGATGGGAGAGGAATGGCCAAGTCCGGGTAAGGCTGTTTTCCACAGAAGGTTTTTGGTTTCACTCCATTCAATAGGCGGATTTGCTTTAGGAGCGTATCCGGTGGCCAAAGGCCCTCTCCACTGGCCCCAGTTATTTTCGGTGTCTATGTGTTGACTAAAGAGAGGTATAATAAAACCAAATGCCAAACCCACAAATACAAACCTCTTAAGGTAGGTCAACTGCATAACTTTTACTCAAGCACTGCGTTCGTGCTCACTTAATTCCCTTCCAATACTCCTCCGGTTAATCCACCTATGATGACTGAAGCAGTAGCTTCCAGAATTCCAAATGCCGTAAGGTCGTACCATTCTCTTTCTCCTTGCGCTTGCATGGACTTTGCCTTCTCGATGTCATTGCGATTCATAAATCCTTCCAATTCCAGAGCATCGAACCACAGCCCTTTGCATTCTATGCAAAAGTCCAGCTCGATTTCCTTGTAGGAAAACAAGTGTAAACTGGAATGATCCCGGGGGCATTTTAAAGTCGGGCTTTTTTCTGATTTTAAATCCCAGATAGTCCGGAAGGCTTTGGCGGTCATCTGATCTTTCTCAACCAAATAAGACTCTACCGGTTTGTAATCGAGCCAATGGCTGGAGCAGTTGTCGCACCGGTAGACTCCTGAGCCAAGAGAGTGCTCAATTAATTCTTCATTATTACATTTAAGGCAAAGAAGAGGGCTCATAATTGCCAATCTCTTTCCATTGGCGTTGGGGCCCTTAAGAAGGCACGCATGGCTTCTCTGCTGTCTGAGTAATCCTTTTTGGGTTCCAGTGGATTATTTTTACTGAAATTTTCCAGCTCTTTGGCGTCAAACCAGATCCCCTTGCATTGTTGGCAGAATTCCAGCTCAACACCTTTGTATGTGAAGATATATAAAGGTGCATTTTCTTGAGGGCATTTTAGGCTTGAGCTTTGTTCAGCACGCAGGTCCCAGATGCTACGGAATGCTTCAGAAGCTATTTCGTCTCTTTCTTCCAAATATTTTTTATAGGGGCTGTATTCCATCCAGCATCCTGAGCATGATGGGCATTTATATGTCCCTGTTGCGTAGGAGAACTCAATAGCTTGATCGTTGTTACATTTGGGGCAAAACATACCAAAATAGCTTTTATGATGTGGCCGGCACCTGCTTATCTTGCAGTAGTTTTCGCTTGTAACGGCTTTGGACAACTTCAGTCAGGACCAACACAGTGATGACAAAGTAAAAAGTTGCCTTGCTCATAGCCTGGATTTCGTGGCCACCCAGTTTCAGGTGGGCCAGGTGCCCGCCTTCGCTCACCAATAATATTCCCACTACAAAGAGAATGAATAGGCCTAATACTTCGTACATACGATTGCGCTTTAGGAATTCAGTAACACGGTCGGCAAGTAAAATCATGATTGCACCACCGGCAAGGATGGCAATCATCATGATCCAGAATGAGTCTCGGGCAGAACTTCCATCGTTTGAAGTCAGCGCGATTGCGCTTAGAATAGAGTCAAAGGAAAAGACCAGATTCATTGTAACAATCTTTGCTATAACCGAGTTACTTGAAGTGCTTTCGCGTTTCTCGCCTTCTTTTTCGAAATCTTCAATGATGATCATATGGAAGATTTCCTTCATGGCAGTATATAGGATGAAGGCTCCGCCTAAGAGAACGATAATAGAGTGGAGATTAAACTCTGCCTCGATGACGCCTTTCCATTTAGGGGCATACCAAGTGCTTTGAAATTTATCGATCATCGATATTAATAAGAATAGCAAAACAATCCGCAGTAGTACTGCCAAGCCAATACCCAGCTTGCGAACTCTTGATTGGTCTTTTTCAGGGGCTCGCTTTGATTCGATTGAAATGTAAAGTAAGTTATCAAATCCCAGTACTGCCTGAAGCAGGATGAGCATGAACAGTGTGCCGAGAGCTGCGATTAAGTTTTCCATATTTAATTTATTTGGTTTTTACGATTTCTAGGCTAAGTGGGGCTGGGTCCATTAGCCATCCTATCTTGGGTGGGTTAGCGCAGTTAGGGAGTTTGATTCGGAATTCGCGATTGTCGGCCATAAAGTGGATGTAAATATCTCCCATGGGTAAAGGGACATGCCTGTCTGATTTAACGCGGGAGCTATCGGTCTTTAGGTGCTTGGTTTGACCCCAGTTAAACCCATGTTTTTTTGCTGAAGCTTGAATGTCGAAGAATGACTTCTTAAATATTTTTTCCACCTGCTCGGATTTTGCAAATTGTTTTTTAATTTCCTCTTCATTGAGGAAGGCGCTGCGTATTCCACCTATCATTGCATGCCCATCAGCCGGGTCTTTGTAAACGCCATCTTCAATTTTACGCTCAATCATTTTTATAAGATCGTGCCCGATATTCTTCATATCTGTTTGGGTGAGAGTCAGAGCTGAGGCATTTTTTGCTTGTTCATAACGATTGTTTTTAATTGCGCGATAAAATTGGCGACCTAGATCATTAGGGTTTTTAATTGTACGGTTTGCATTATCATCAGCAGCACCTTGGGAAAATGATTGGTTGCAAACATAACAAAACAAAAGAAGTAGAAGGCTTGCTCTCATCGACAAAAGTATATCTGTAGCTATTACTTAAAGAAAGTTTATAGATAATCCATCACAGAAACAAAAAAGCCAGCCGTTGAAGGCTGACTTTGAAAAAAAGAGAGAGGATGATTAAATCACCTGCCTGCCCTTCCAGGAGTTGGGGCTCCTGAAGCAACGCCAAATCCTGAGCCGCGTTTTAGACCGGAGGAGGAGTTGGAAGAATTGCCGGTAAATTTCCTTGGCGGATGGGTCTGTGGTCTTTGAAGCATGGGGAGGCACCGGTAATAAACTGTCAATGCCATAGTTGCCCAAGCAGTCGTCACAACACGTCCCTCGTGCTTGGCCCTTTGGCCTTGAGGAGACCAACTGCCGTCGGATTCCTGCTTCTCGAGTACAACAGGAGTAATTCTGTCATGCCAAGTGGCCCAGTCATCTCCGCCGTGGAGATACATTGCCATAGTGCCATAATACCAGTAGTGGTAATAGCCCGTTCCTCTGAGTTTTTGATTAGAGGTAGGGAGGTTTGTTACCATGTGACGTGCAGATTCATTTTGTCTTTCCTTATTTTTGCTTTCTGCCTGTTGCATGCAAAACATGCCGACCGATGTCATACTTGTAGTCGGGTGCGGACGAAGGTAGCCGTAAAGTCCTCTCTTCTTTCCTGAAGCTAGACTTGAAATGAATCCGTCGGCTGCTCTCATGTTGGATTGTGGGATTTTTATTCCTGCACTTTTAGCACTCTGCAGAGCCATATAAACCCAGCCAGTTATAGACAAGTCTCCGGGGTGTTTCCCATGGGGATAGGGTTGGTGTCGCCATCCGCCTGACTTAGGGTGTTGCCCCTTAATAATGAATTCAATCGCAGATGAAAGTGGTTTTTTGTATTTTTCATCTTTTGTGAGTATGTAAGCTTCGGCCATTGTGAGAGCACCTATGGCTTGTCCGTACATTTTATCCCCGTCGCGCATATCCCCGTGTTCATTGGACTGCTTGATCAGCCAATTCAATCCCTTGGCCAAAGCTTCTCCATGTTTGGTTTTATCACTTGGCATTATGCCGTAAGAAAGATAACAGAGTGCCGCCAAACCAGTATGTGCGACCTTGGATTGTGTCTTTTGCCAGTAACCGTCGGGTTGCTGTTGTTGAGTTAGCCAATCCAGAGCCTTTAACACGGCTTGTTCAGTTTTGTTGATATTCAGACCCGCTGAAGCTGCCGGGCGAGCATGGTTGCCTTTCTGCATATGTTTTAAACCAGGCGAAAATCTTAGAGCACGGCGGTTCTTTGAGGGGTCGAAGCCGCCTGTGGATGCCGCATGTGTGAAGCTTGCGGTCAATAGCAGTGCCGCAGCCGAATACAATAAATTTTTGATCGATGGTTTCATAAGTTTTTTCTGTCAAAAGACATTCAATAAGACGGTCGATACTAAGGCTTAGTTACGTTTTTTTCTAGGGCAAAATTTTACTGTTTTTTTGTTTTTATCTAAAAATAAGGAATTTTGAAAATACAGAATTTATGTTACTGGGTTTGATTATCTAAATTAATCCTCTAAGGTTCGTCATGCGTTTCTTTGTGCTGATCCTTTGCGTCTCCTTGATATGGGGTTGTGGTAAAAAGACTTCAGAAAACCTCTTCAGTGGTGATGGGACCGTATCGGGAGAAACTGGACTGGTTTATGATGACTCAAGTGGGCTCGTGTTTAAGACGGGGGAGACGATTCCTTTTACGGGGAAGGCGGTTTGGCATTATCCTGATGGTAAGCCCAAGCAGGAAACTTTATTTGAAGGCGGTCGTGAGCATGGCGAAGAGCGTTGGTGGCACGAAAACGGAGAGAGAGCTGGCCAGAATTTTTATGTCCAAGGAATGCTCGAGGGGCCATCAATACAATGGTATGACAGAGATTCTCTAAAAGAATTACAGGTAAATTACAGAAAGGGAAAAAAAGATGGGGTGGAGACAATTTGGTACCCCAATGGCCAAGAGCGAAGTGTGGTTAATTACCGTATCGGAGATCGGCACGGAGAGGCTGCTGGGTGGTATGAAGATGGACAAAAGGAATGGTTGGCGAATTGGAAGGATGATCGTACGACTGGTGAAAACCGGGAGTGGTACCGTAACGGACAACTTAAGTTCCTAAAGGTTTATCTGGATGGAAAAACGCATGGGGTAGAGACCCATTGGCATGATGATGGTGAAAAGTCATGGGAAACGACCTGGGAGTTTGGAAAGGAAAATGGAGATAGGACGGAGTGGTACACGGGTGGTAAAAAAATGATGCAGACTCCGTATAAATCGGGCGTAAAACACGGCACAGCGACCGGTTGGTATGATAATGGAAAAAAAGCTTCGGAGCTTAATTACGTTAATGGAGAACTCATAGCCGAGCGGCACTGGACTGAAGAGGGTGGTTTGGTGCCTCCTGATCCGATTCCACCCGGACGGACAAGACAATGGAAAGTCGGCGAATTGGAGCAGCTTTATCCGGGCCAACCTGAACATACTGTTTATGCTGCCTTTGGTGAGCCTGACGAGGTGACTAACGGGATGTGGATTATTGAGGGCCTGTTTATTGGAGGTAAGAAAGCCAACGCGAGTTTTACCTTCAAGTCTGGAAAAGTGGAGACTGCCAAGTCCGGGAAATAAAAAAACCGACTGATAAGAATCAGCCGGTTTGTATGGGTGAGTATAAAGAATCTTGTGAATTACTTACTCGGGGTTGCCAACGGACTTTTTCTTGCTGTTGTGTCCAGACATCCGCCTGACCTGAGCATATATTTCCTTAAGCATTGTCAACTGATCATCAGTAAGAATTTCAGCAGTACGCGCCTGTACCTGCCCATTGATCTCCTTGATGGCCGCTTTCTTTTCTTCCTCGTTTAAGTTCTTGTTGATCAAGATCTCGTATCTTTTCTCACATGCGTGATGACGAGCGGCCGCAAGCTGCTTGATTTGCTCTTCTGTGAGCCTGAGGGCCTTTGCGACGTGTTGGCCGATATGAGGATGTTTATTGTTTTGGGAGTTTGACTGGGCACGCTTCAGGTGGATCATTTGCAACTTGGCCAATTGCTCCTCGCTGAGAAGCTCCTCGATGCCATCTCTGTATTTTCTCCAGGAAACCTTAATCTTAACGGCTTTGTCTTCGTTACTCATATCAGACTCAGTGATTTTCTTGACCGTTTCACGGTGCCTTTTTAGGAGCGCTTCAAACTTTCTGGCCACTTCGCCCTTCAGGCCGAGTAGCTCACTCAATGAAGGGTGCTTTTTCTTTTTCTGGGTGGGTTTGTTGTTGGTTTGGCCATTATTGGTTTTGCCGCCTTTACCTCCGCCGTTGGTCCTGCTGTTATTATTTTGACCGCCGTTTGTCGGCTTACGGACAGTCTTTCGGTTAACTTGGCCATTGTTGCCGCCCTCTTTTTTGCCTCCATTAGTCCGTGTAGTGTTGGGAGGCCCGCTTTTTTTGTTTTTTTGGCCACCAGACTTTTGACCTTGTGCAAGTCCAGAAAATGCCAGAACTATTGTGGCGGCTAGAACGTATGTAATCGCGTTTTTCATTTTTTGTTTTTCCCTTCGTAAACTTGTGTGACTTCGCGGCAGGCTATCAGCCTGTACATAATCAGACGGTGTAGTATGATGTCAGTTACAGTTTAATCTCTTCTTATACCCTTGGTCTTTTTTCTTTGCTACCTTCAAGAAAAAAACCGGCTGGTAAGAACCAGCCGGTTTGTGCGGTAGAATTTAGAGAATATTCTGTATTACGAGGGGTTACCCGTTGATTTCTTTTTGCCGTTGGATCCGCCCATTTTCTTAGCTTGGGCGTGAATTTCCTTGAGCATCGCAAGCTGTTCTTTAGTTAGGATTTCAGCAGTTCGTGCACGTAGTTGCTGATGGATTTCCTTGATTGCAGTCTTTTTCTCTTCCTCGCTTAAGTTTTTGTTACTCAAAACTGCATAGATTTTCTTGCAAGCGTGATGACGAGCGGCCGCAAGTTTCTTCATTTGCTCTTCAGTAAGTTTGAGGGCCTTGGCAACATGTGGGCCTATATGAGGATGCTTATTGTTCTTGTGGTTATGTGTCTGGGCGCGACGCAAGTGAATCAATCTCAGCTTGGCCAATTGTTCCTCATTGAGAATCTTTGCAAGTTCCTCTCTGTGTTTTCTATGAGCAACCTTAATCTTAACGGCCTTATCCTTGTTGCTCATCTTGGACTCACATATTTTCTTTACTGTTGCATGGAGTCTCTTCCGAAGTTCTACAAACTTCTTGGCGACTTCGCCCTTCAGGCCTAGTAGTTCTACCAAGCTAGGTTTTTTCTTTTGCGTAGGCTTGTTGCCTCCACCATTATTTCCGCCACCCTTTTTCTGAGTGGGTTTGTTGGTTTTTTTGCCATTATTGTTATTTCCGCCATTGCCTCCGCCGGTGGTCTTACCATTATTATTTTGGCCGCCATTAGTAGGCTTACGTGCATTCTTGCGGTTGGTCTTACCATTGCCTCCACCTTTCTGGCCGCCATTATTTCCGCCAGTTGTACGAGTGGTGTTGGGTGGGCCTTTTTTCTTCTTTTGTTGGCCACCAAAATTTTGATCATCGGCCAAGCCTGAAAATGCCAGCACTATAGTGCTGGCTAAGATGTAGGTAATTGTTTTTTGCATTTTCTCTATATTCTCCCGGTAATTAATGACTTACTTCATGGTAAGCCTAGCTGACCGTTTATTTTCAGACGAGGGTTTTTTGCTTCGGTTACAAAAATTTGTCTTTTTGCGTCGGCAAAAAAAACCGGCTGGTAAAACCCAGCCGGCTAGCGTGGTAGAATCTAGAGAATCTTCTATATTATGCGGGATTACCAGAGCAGTTCTTCTTTCCGTTGCATCCACTCATATGCTGGCTGGCTGCATGGATTTCCTTTAGCATTGCCAGTTGTTGCGGAGTAAGGATTTCAATAATCCGTCGCTGAAATTGTCCGTGTATCGCCTTGATATGGACTTGTTTTTGTTTCAGCTTCAATTTTTTGTTACTCAAGACTTGGTAGATTCTCTTGTGTGCGTGAGCGCGTGCAGCCGCTAGCCTGTCTCTTTGCTCTGGAGTAAGTTTGAGGGCTTTGGCAACATGTGGGCCTATATGAGGCTGTTTATTGTTGTTGTGGGTATGTGATTGAGTGACCCGCATGTTGATCATTTTCAGTTTGGCCAACTGTTGCGGAGTAAGGATTTTCTCGAGTTCTTCCTTGTATTTTTTGCTGGCGACCCGAATCTGAATTGCTTTTTCCTTGTTACTCAGGAGCTTGTTTTTAGTAATATTGCAGGTTGTGCATGTGAATGCCTTGCGGAGAGCTAAAAACTTCTTGGCAACTTCGCCTTTCAGGCCGAGCAGATGAACCAAACTAACTTTCTTCTTTTGCGTAGGCTTGTTGGTTTGGGTCGGGGTGTTGGGTGTGTTTTTCCCTCCAACATTATTACCGCCATTCTGGATTCCGCTGCCGGTACCGGCATTACTATTATTATTTTGGCCGCCACTTGTAGGTTGACGTGCATTCTTCCGGTTGGTTTTGCCATTGCTGCCACCGGGTTGACCACCACCTGTCTGTACCGTGTTGGGTGGGCCTGTTCTTTTTGATGAAAATCCAACACCTTCTGCCAATCCTGTAAAAGCGGCAATTATGGTGAATGTTACTACTAATGTGATCGAGTTTTTCATTTTGCGTCTAGTCCTTCTTAGAACAGTCAACCGGGAGGTTACCCTACCGCACATACCCAGACGAGTGTTTTTTGCCTCGGTTACAAAAATATTTGATATTATGTAACTCACGAAAAAATTCTCCGTCTGAGCAGTGATATTGCCTTTTTTAATTTAGAAGTGTAGGATTCATAAGTTTTTTATGAGAAATCTCATTTTTGCTACCTTTTTGGTTATTTTATGCAGTATTGGCTGTGATTCATCAAAAACACGTCAGAAAGAACTGCAAGAGCGTCGGGTAAATGCCTTATCCTTAATGTACGATGAGGATTCTATGCGCTCTACCTTGCCGGGGGAAAACGTACCTTTTACCGGAATTGCGGAGTGGTATCATGACAATGGAGTTCTCCAACAGGAAACTGTTTATCTCAATGGAATGGAACACGGGTCGGCTATCTGGTGGCATGAGGATGGCACAAGAGCCGGTCAGTGTATGTATGAGGGCGGAGTACTCAATGGGCCAATGGTCCAGTGGCATGCCGGTGGGGTAGCCAAGGAGATGCAGGTGCAATATCAATCAGGAAAGATGGATGGTAGGGAGATTTGGTGGCATGAAAATGGTCGCGAAGAAAGTATGACAACTCACGTGAAAGGAGTGATGCAAGGACTGGCCGTCGGCTGGTTTGAAGATGGCTCCAAATCATGGGAAGCGAATTGGCTGGATGGTAAAACTCACGGTCCGTACGTCGAATGGTATAGCACAGGTCAGACTAATGGTGTTGTTGATTATGTTTTTGGTGAGAAAACGGGAAAGGAAACCAGATGGTTTGAGGACGGAGTAAAATCAATGGATGTGGACTGGAAAGCGGGGGTAAGACATGGAAATATGACGGAGTACTACGACAACGGGAAAAAAATGTCTCAAACACCCTACGTAAACGGATTACGTCAAGGGAACGGCATAGGTTGGCATGAGAACGAAAAGAAAGCCTTTGATGTTGTTTATTATGCTGATGAGGAGGTTGGTATTATTGAATACGATGTGAACGGCACACGTATTACTCCAGAATTTACTGTTTCTGCTGGCCGAAGCCGTCGATGGCGCGAGGGAGAGATTAATTTCTACAAGGATAAAGACAGGGATTTGGTTTATAACGTATTTGGTGAGCCTGATAAATCAGATAATAATTCATGGAGATTCGATGAGATATCTGTGGGTGGAAATTTGGGCCAAGTTCTATTTGTTTTTGAGAACGGTAAGGTTAAGGATGTGCAGGTGAAGGTGAACTAAGAGTATTAATGAAAAAATATGGGCGAAAACGACGCGAGATTGAGTTTTTTGCCCGATTTTTTCGCATCTTTGTGGGGGTTTTTATTATTGCGCTGATCGCGTGCCGCGATGGCGTTCCGGATGTCACGGATAGAAAATCTTCTGAGGTTAAAATGGAAAATCCGGCTCCTGCTCCTAAGGAGGATGGCGCTTTGGCCGGTCGGATTAACCTAGACGATAACCCTGGTTCTGCTCCGGTTTTGGTTGAAATGAACGGAGTTCTATACCAAGTGTTCGAAATTGCTGAGGGCCCTTATGAGGGTAAAAAGGTTGAGAGGTATCCAGGGGGAATGGAAAAACGCGAGACGATGTATTCAGAGGGAAAACTCACCCGAGTTACCGAGTTTCATCAAAGTGGCCAGAAAAAGATGGAGGTAAAGGTCGGGGCAAGCGGTAGATGGGAACGGTCATACTGGGATAATAACGGCAATCCTACGCAAAAGGCTCCTATTGGGGCTCTGGGCAGGGCTAGAAATTGGACTTTTAGTGTTAATCAGCAATCCATAGATATTGCTTACAGAGGGGTAACTGTAGAGGTGATTCAAAAAGGTTTTGGTGAGCCTGACGACAAGCAAAATGGATTCTGGATTTATCGTGCGATGAGGGTGCAAACCGTTGATGGATTGAAGACCACGGTAAAGTTTTTAATTCGCAATGGCATTGTTTTTCAGGTTTTGGTTGGGCCATAGTTTCTTCTGACATTTGCGATCTCATCTAGTCCGTGCTACATTGAATCAGCTCCTCGGGCTGGCCTTAAGGAAAGGGAAACCAGCCATGAAAAAGAATGTTTCGCGCTTCGTGCGCCTTCTAGGACTTGCCGTTTGCATAACGCTTTCGGTAATCATCACAAAGCAAAAATCCGACACTGTTTTGAAAAAGGCTTTTGGAGTAACTGCCCAACAGCGGGCGGATCTACTGCGTGCAGACAAAAAGAAAAAGGGCAAACTTTATGCGTCATCCTTTGGTATCCGTCATGGTGTCAGGGGGCAAGTTTTGCAGGATAAGGGTTTTGGAAGGGCTTTCGTTAGTGGAGATTCCATTCGGAGTTCTTCTTTTGCCAATAGGAATCCAAGAGCGGTGATTATTGATCGATGGCCTAAAGATACAGTCCAGATTCGGGGCGTGCCGGCTCATCCTTCGCGTGTTATGGCTCTAGTCCGTGCGGGTGTCAGTATTGGAGAGCTAAAGAAGGAATTGGGTGCAATCGGTGCCTCGATAGATTCTGAACCTAATCCTGCCGGGTGGTTGACTGTGAATTTGCCTAAACCTGAAGGTAAATTGGTGGATTCAGGAGATGATGCTATTTTGCTCTCGGGGATGAAGGCATTACAGGCTTCCGGGTTGTTGGAGTCCGTAGAACCTGATTATTTGATCAGTCGAGCGGTTACGCCTGGCGATCAGGGGTTGGCGCAGGGGTGGTTATGGGGTTTACGAAACACCGGCCAAAATGACGGAACCGAAGGCATTGATATTGATGCAATCAAGGCTTGGGATACTACCACCGGGTCTGCCAATGTCATCGTGGCAGTGATAGATACAGGCATACGTTACACCCACCAGGAATTATCGACACAAATGTGGAAAAATCCCGATGAAATTGGGGGTAACGGTATCGACGATGACAATGACGGGTACATTGACAATGTATTTGGCGTCGACACCGTTAATTTTGACGGTGATCCGATGGACGATAATGGGCATGGCACGCACTGTGCAGGAACCATTGGGGCCGCGGCCAATGACGGGCACGCACACGTGGGGGTAGCTTGGGAAGTTAGCCTAATGGCTTGCAAATTTCTGAGCGGCGATGGTTGGGGTTACACCAGTGGAGCAATTAGTGCCATTGACTTCGCCGTTGCCAATGGCGCCCGGGTTCTCAGTAACAGTTGGGGAGGAGGTGGTTATAGCCAGTCCCTTTACGATGCTATAGTCCGTGCACGTGATGCTGGAGCCATCTTTGTTGCGGCTGCAGGCAATAGTGGTTTAGACACCGATAGTCAGCCGAATTATCCCAGTTGTTATAATGTGGAAAACGTCATCTCGGTAGCAGCTATTGATCGAAATGGCCTATTGGCGAGTTGGTCAAACTACGGTCGCGATACAGTTGATGTGGGTGCGCCCGGAGTAGACATCTTCTCAAGTGTCTCTGATTCGGATAGCAGCTATGCTTATTACAGTGGTACGAGTATGGCGACTCCGCATGTCTCTGGAATCGTTGCTTTGATGCTGTCCAATAATGAGAGGCTATCTCCCTCTGAAGTAAAGGTGCAGTTAATTAGCACAAGCGTTGGTCTGGATTCACTTGCTGGACGAACTGTCAGTGGCGGATTAGTTAATGCTGCTGCTGCACTCAATGGAGGTGACGA
Organism: uncultured Verrucomicrobiales bacterium; assembly: GCA_913041895.1. Lineage (GTDB taxonomy): Bacteria > Verrucomicrobiota > Verrucomicrobiia > Limisphaerales > UBA1100 > UBA1100. The sequence goes on along the minus strand of CAJWKQ010000052.1, from coordinate 3,255 downwards.
TGGTCAGTTGGAGTTGGATCTCAGTGTTTCTGAAGACCCGTTAAGTGCCGGTCGTTCAGAGTCAATCTTCGCGGCGGTTACTGATGGCGGACCTGTTATCGGAGCTCAAGTTTCTGGAACGATGAATGGAGAAGCTCTTGACTTCAGTGATGATGGAAAAGGTCCTGATCAAAATGCTGGCGACGGAGTTTATACTGCTCTTGTGTTCGTGCCGAGTGAAGTAACGGTAGAACAGGCCGTGTTTGTCGTCACTGCAGAAGTGGAGAGTTTATCTCCGGTCAGTGGAAGTTTGACAGTAGAGGTGATTCATACTCCTGCCAATGACAACTTCGAAGAGCGGGCTGGGTTAAGCGGCCGGAAGGCCTCGTTGTCCGGTTTTGCTAATGTTGGGGCAACGAGCGAGAAGGGTGAACGGAGACATTATTTCAGTCGCCCTTCCAAGACAGTGTGGTTCACCTGGACCGCCCCGCGCAATGGCCGAGCCGATATATGGCTGCGTGGAAGTAGTTTTGACACTGTGATGGCCGTTTACCGCGGCAGTACACTAGCAAACTTGAAGCGCGTTGCTCGAGATGATGATAGTGGAGGTAAGCTTACCAGTCGGGTCAGATTCAATGTCCGCAAGGGCCGCAATTATCAGTTTGTGGTCGATGGATGGGGAGGAGCTGAAGGGGAAATCTCCGGTCGCCTCGTGGTCAAGAAACGAAAACCTTTCAGGCGGGACAAAAACTGGTGGAGTGGAGATAAATAAGCAGGTTTAATGTTGGGTTGATAATAGAAGGGTTCGGCATTTCAGTGGGAATGCCGGGCCTTTCCCTTGCCACGACTTGTTGAATTCTATAGATTGTTCTCCTGGTGAGCAGAATCGGAAATAAGCGCGCTTTTACGTTGATCGAGTTGCTGGTAGTGATAGCCATCATTGGGATCCTCGCTGCAATACTTCTGCCGGTTTTAGCCAAGGCCAAAAACAAAGCTGGCCGGATGAAGTGCGCGGGTAATCTTCGACAAGTCACCATCGCATTGCAGGGTTTTGCCAATGACAACAATAGTAGGTTCCCGTGGCATTGTACTGTTGAGGAGCAACAGCAATTTACTAGAGGGTTAGCCGGAGGGCGACCTCTTGATCAGAGGCAAGATCCTGCAAATTGGCGTGCCCGTCAGGTGATTACGCTTTTTTGCATCCCGTCTCTTCGGGGGGAGTTTAATTCAGTTGATATGTTGCTTTCCCCTCTTGATGCTGAGGCTAAGGAACCGAATGATAAGATGTCATTTGATTTCAATAGTTTGAAACAACTTGATATGCGCGGTCTTAGCTACTCAATTTGCCATGGGGGCGATCAGCTTTCACCATCAACGATCTTGGGCCTAACCCGTAATACTGAGCATCCTTGCTTGAAGCCTAATGGGAGCAGGTGGGTAGTGGCCCGTGGAAAAGGATATATAAAGGCATTAGGTAATCCGGGAGTGACTACGCGCTTTGTTGGTCCAGATGAAATCAATGAAACGACACCCGCTCAGATTGCGCAGCGTTTTTCTATGATAACCATGACCGGCCTTATGAATAGTCAGGGGCAAATGTCAAAAGCCGATGGGAGTGTTGAGCAAGCTTCCGATGGGGATTTGGATGAAGCCACCGCAGCCCATCTCAAAGTTTCTGGCGGCAGTGTTGATGGCCAACCTGAGACTGGGATTAGTCGTCCGATCCAACCGCCTACAATTGCACCGCCGCCAGGTAACTAGCACGTTTTAGCTACGAGGCTTGAGAATCAGCATGATAATCACAAGTGCCGCCAATCCAGCTACGATTGGCACAAACTCAGAAATATTTACTTTTGCTATGTCTATTGGGGCCGATGTCATGCTAAAAAATAATCCTCTCGTCGGCTTCTAAGCAAACCTGAACTTCTCGGATTTAGGCGGCAAATGAGAGTTTCGTGTTGCGGCCAACGTCTATTTTGCCTTTTAAGATCATTTTCGATTTTGATGAGCCTATGAGAAGTTGATTTCTGTTATGTTGATACATAAACGTGTTTTTTTGGTTTATATCAAGCCAGAGCCGGATGGTGACAACTTGTTTAATTATGTGTTGCGGCTTGGTGTTCTACTGGTACGGTTTTACCAACCCCTAACCAAAGGATCATACTGTGAGTATGGATACAGATGTCAGTTTCACCATTTACGGTGAAGAGGCGGCCGTGGAAGCGGCTATGGAGTGGCAGAAAAAAAAGGAGCTTCGGTGGGAAGAGATCCAAAAAATAGAGGATCGAAGTGAAGGATGGATGGAAGTAAATGGTTACGCGTCCCCGGAGGAATTTTCAACCTGCGGAATGGAGTTTGAACCGATTCAGGCAAGCGGAAACAATCGTGTTATGGTCAAGGTGTCCATGTCTGCTGACGAAAGCGGGCAGAACGTTCCGATTACCGGTGAGCACGGTGAGTTGCAATTTTTTGTGAAGTCCAACCCATATGTGACAATCAAGGGAGCGTGGTCTGACGAATATGGGATGGGAGGCACTCTAGAGTCTTATACCGATGATGATGGGACCTCCAGAATTTTCTGCCGTGAACTCTTTGCTCGTCGCGACCGCCAAGCTGCACTTGATGGCTGACTGATCACCACGCCGCTACGCCCTCATTTGATTCAAATGCAGGGTCTATACGACGATTGAAAGATTTAGATGGTCAGCTAGCTAGGTAAGGTGATTGCCTTAACTGGCTTAGCGACCTTTATTTTTTTTACTCTTGTTATCTTTCTTGGGCTTCTTCTTCTCTTTCCTTGTATCTCTACCTTTGGCCATGATTGATCCTACTGTATGTTAAGTTAAGGAGAAGCATATCTGCTTCATGCAATAAATCCTACGCCCATAAAGAAGTCAGGGCAAGGCGTGAAGGTTTAGGGCTACTCCTTTATTTTGATTTCCACCAGGAATAGGCAATCATGCCAACCCCAAGGACGATGATTAAGGCCTTTGAGGCGTAATAGATGGGAAAGGTTTCAAGGGCTGATGGTGATTCACTCATTACTCTGTCTGCATAAGGTTCTCAATTAAGCCAAGTTTTTTTAAATCGAAATAACCTTCGCCTCGCTCGAAGCCATCTTTGTGCTCCAATCGGTGTATCTTATCACCTCTTGACATATTTCCCAGCCTTTAGACAGCTCTTGCGTGGGGATCCTGCCGGAGGTTAGGGTTGGCTAGTGGCTAGCCCTCAAAAACCCCAATACGACAAGCCATACTGTTTTAAGTGTAAAGGACA
>CAJWKQ010000051.1 GCA_913041895.1 uncultured Verrucomicrobiales bacterium | reverse complement strand
CAGACGATTGGATCTTTCAAGGCAAGAAGACGTCGAAGTATCGGCAGATAGGCAATGCTTTTCCACCACCTGTTGCTAGAGCAGTTGGAATGGCAATACATAATGCTTTATGTAAGAAACCCCTAAAGAATAAAACTGAACTATTCAGTCTTATTTAGCACTACCCAGATGCTTCTCTATAGCATCCTGTACTAATTTGCTAATTTTATCACTGTCACCTCCAGAAATATCTTTTAGTTTCATAAAATCTTTTGAGTTCAAAGTGACCAAAACTCTACTTCCTTGCTTGGCAGGGAATGCCCACGGACATTCTGAACATTTAGCATTACAACCAGCACAATTCCTTCGTTTAATAACGTTGCAAGTAACACAAAGACTTTGCCAATTCCCGTCTTCGTGTGATCCCCCCCTAATCAAAGGGATTTTATGATCTGCTTGAAGACCTTGTATTCCTGGTTCTTCTTCTGAACCACAAATAGCACACCGATATTGACTTTTTTTGAACAACTTTTTTTTCTGTGATTCCGTAAGATATTTTCTCGGATGACATTCCAGAAACTCCGTTGAGTTTAGTTTGTAGGCATGCTCGCCAGCTTCTCTTCCTACTTCAATATCACATCCTTGTTCGTCCTTGAGCTCTCGTATTCTCCTGTCGAAATATTTCTGTTTTGTTACTTTTAACAATCGAGATGACTTTACATAATGATGCGAAGAAGAATCACCTTCACCCCAGAGCTCATTTATTATGAGCTCCTTAACCTTACTTAATTTGCCCGGAATGAGCTTCTTGTAATTCTCGAGATTCATCCGGTGATTAATAGGACAAAACAACCGATACAGACCTCTTACACAAGGTGTCATCAGAGATCATCTGTGAACCCTACTCATTTTGTGTAAAGTGGTAAACCCCACACATCCTCTGACCACCCTCTGAACCCAATCAGAGAAATTCTCCAAACCTACAGGTTCCAATTGGGATAGTGTGGAAAAGAGTGGGATGTGTTTTGGGAATCGAACCCAACGAACATCAAAACCCAAGTTTTCTGGGGAAATACAGCTATCACACTGATCACTCAGAAAACACTGAGAGACCCAATTCTCCCAATGTTCTCCCTATGTCTAGAGTGATGTTGGGGTGTGGGATTCTTCGTTTGAGTTAATCTCAGTGTTTTCTGGGGAATCGGGGAGAACAGTGAGATTGAGTAGAGGATTCTCTGAACTTCTCTGAATCAGGATGGTGGGGTAGAATTCTCTCGAATGGTAAACAAAGTCGTTTGATTGTTTGTCCTCGCTCCGAATATCCACTTCTTTTGTTTTATGCTAGTCCCTTAAATATCATAAACGAAACGACAAAAGTTATCAGTTGCACTAAGGCACTGAGTGCATAAGGCTTCTTCCAGTCACCTTGAATACGACCCGATCCCAACTCCTCTACATAGTCCTCTACATAGATTAGTCCATAGTATAGTCTATGAAGAGGAGTGAAGGGCATCCATTTCTCAATTCTATGCACTAGCAGTAATTGTACAACAGCAATCAAACAAGCAAAAGCCCATTTCCAAGTAGGCGTATCCTCACTCTTCAAAGAAAGATCTTTATTTTCTTGGGCTAGAGTTAACTCAATTGGTGTTTTTTTTGGTCTAGAATTTTCTCAACCATTGTTCCAAGATTTTTATCTCCAAATACGAAGCCAACCAGTATTCCATTCAATGCACAAAAAATTAACAACATCTGCAACTTGGCCCTGTCAGACAGCCCCTGCTTGACGAGCGAGTCTGCTCTTTTTTTTGTTTGACCAGGATTGTATTTTGAGGATCCCGCTTCCTCCGCCAACAGGCCCAATACTTCATTCAATGGCTTCCAATCCTCTCCCATTCCCTCATGCCAACCCCTATCAGACGGCAACAGTGTTCCGACAGCAAAATAGTACTTAGCCCTCATACGGGAATAAGGTCCGATCGCCTTACCTTTCCGAGTTATATGAATTAAATCAGAATTACCCTCCCCCTCTTGCTTCTTCGCCTCAGTCAATTGCCTTTTCGCGGCACTAGCAGCAGCGGGCTTTGGAGGCGGGGGAGGTGTTGCTTGTGCCGCTTGAGGAGTCGGCTCCAGCACTTGTGTTAATGGCTTCCATTCTGCCGCTCCTTCATACCAGGCTAAATCTTCTGCCAATAATTGGCCTGCAGCCAACATATCACGTGCTGAGCCCTCTGGATAAGGCCCGTAAAGCTGCCCTTCACGGAGAATTTGGATTTTGCGTTCACTCATTAAGCTAAAGTTAATGCAAGAGCCACATAAGGCGGATTACCACACCTTATTGATGCAATTTAAGATGATACGACTGTGTTCTTCAATACTCCAATTCCACCAATACTGGCCTCAACCTGATCGCCCGCTTAAGGTGTAAGCTTTACCATACACCGTAGTGTCCCCTTCACTCACGAACTTTGCTTTCTTTCCAATCGCCTCGCCCAACTCTCATTACAAGATAGTATTATCAGGCGAGCTATCTGATATTTGGGTTTCACCTCTGTGAGGTAAAGTTATCACCTCAACTTGTTCGTCCTTTATTTGCGGTTATGCCAAGATTACAATCCGCCCATATGAAATTTAATATCGCGATCATTGACCCTCCCGGACACCGGTTTGGCCATTTACTCTTCGATTACGCGAAACTTTTTTATTATGGATTAGAGAACCTAGGGCACCAGTGTCATATACACAAAAACTGGTGTGATTCCTCCTGTTACAATTTAATTGTAGGCGCACACATGATCGACGATGCGGAAACAGTAGCTTCCCTCCGAAACGGAAAGATTAAGTACATCATTTTGCAATCTGAGATTTTTAAGAATGGAATGCTGAAAGCCATAGACAACAATCAGCTGGGAAAGAGGTTCAAAGATGCATATTTTCCACTGCTACAGGGAGCTACTGCTGTTTGGGAAGGGGTTCCAGATAATATCACGGAACTTGAGTCAATTGGTATCCCCGCAAAGTTTTACCGTGGAGGCTATGTTCGGGAATTGGAGGAAGTAAAAATAAAGAAAGAAAAGGATATCGACTTCTTATTTTTTGGCAGCCGAACTCAGCACAGGGATCGTATGCTGAAACATTTAGAGGCGTTAGGATATAATGTTAAATTCGATTTCGATTCGGCGGCCATTTTCCGCAACGACTTTATTGCCCGAACCAAGGTTCATCTTTCACTTTCTCAAGGAAAAGAGTTCTCTCACCTTCCATGGGGAAGGATCACCTATTTGGTGAATAATCAATGCCTTGTTGTAGGAGAAGATTGCCGCAACCAAGAATGGTTAGCCCATTGCTTTCTTCATGCACCTGCAGATGAGTGGATAGCTCTTTGCCATCAAACTTTGAATCGCCCAGACAGAGAAGATATTAGACTAGATTTTTATGAGCAGTTCAGAAAAATGCCGATGACTGATCAGCTTGAACCCCTTTTGGATGGAATGTAAGAGTCGCATAAGGCAGATCACCACACCTTATTGATGCATTCTAAGATGATATGACTGTGTTCTTTAAGATTCCAATTCCACCAATACTGGCCTCAACCTGATCGCCCGCCTTCAAGTGGACTCCCTTGGCGTGCCCTACTCCAGCTGCGGTACCCGTGGAAATAATGTCGCCCGGCTCCAAAGTCACAAAAGACGAGATGAATTCAATGACTGCAGCCACAGGAAAAATTTGCAGGAACGTGTTCGCATCCTGATGCACTTCTCCATTTACCGTTAATTTAATCGGCAAATTTTGAGGATCAGGGATAGTTGCTGGAGTAGCAATACAGGGACCCACCGGGCAACTGCCATCATGCCATTTGCCATGTTGCCAATCGAAAAACTTGTCGCGTTCACGCTCCTTACGGTTTGGGTTGGGCCGAAAGCCCCGGTCAGAAATATCATTCACTACCGTGTACCCTGCCACGTACTCCAAGGCCTCGGCTTCACTCACATCCTTGGCTTTCTTCCCGATCACCACGCCCAGTTCACATTCCCAGTCGATGTTATCGGGTGAAATATCTGGAATTGGGATTTCACCTCCGTGATGGTTCAGTGTTGTGGAAGCCGGCTTCATGAAGACATAAGGATAGGTTTGCGCCCGTTCCACAGCGTTCTCTCCACCCTCCTCAATGTGTTTGGCATAGTTTCCAGCCAAAAGCAGGAGTTTATTGGGCTTTGGAATGGGAGTTAGTATCGAAGCATTCGTAATGACCAAATCAGCAGCAGCCGATTCATTTCCGGCCAGCCACGCGTCCATCTTTTGCGCAGCATCGTGCTGACTGCCATGCGGCAAAAAACTGAGTAGATCATCAGTGGCTTCAAGTGTTTCTCCAGCTGCATCTGCAGCAGTGCTCAAGGGAATAACCTGATCATCCAGAAAAAACCCGACTGCAGCTTCCCCCTGTTGTTCAAATCGGCAGAGTTTCATTAAATTATTTAACCACCTCAGCCCTACTGAGTTTCATTAAGGCTGGCAGATCCCCGTACTTCACTGCCCCGGGCAAAAAGTTGGGGTCCCTGTAAGACTTCAAGTCGGCAAAACGAAACCGGTTGTTTTCAAGAGTTATACTCTTCACTCCATTTATTTGTGACAATGCCGCCAGAGCAATCGGCTCAATGCCGCCTACGGCAACCACCATCACTTCCTGAGGCTTCTCCTCTTCAAACCCGCTTACCCAGGAAATCAAGCTCATCACATCATGCACACGCCGGGCAAAGAGCGTGTGATTGTAGGCAAAACTGTAGCCGGCAAATTCACGGGGATTCTTAACAACACGAGCGCTGTCCTGCGTCTTGCCTTTTTCAAGAAACTCACCCTGGCCGAATAAATCTACACCGACCACTGAAGTGCCTGCTTCCAACATTTCCATCACCTCCCTCACCGGCTTTCCTTCGCCATCAAACATTCCATCCTTTCCTTCCCCATCAAGCCAGACAACCACCCGTCCATTCCATTTTTTAGCTGGGTAAAGCGAAACGACTGGAAGCGTCTCTCCATGTTCCTTAAGGCGCAGGATATCTAGAAACTCGATGTACCCATCCTGTTTGACTTCATCAACCTTTTCGCGGGCGATGTTCTTAAAACCCGGTGCCTTCCGCCCAATCAACGTCCCCCATGCCAAACGCAATTGATCTTCAGTCATATTCTTCACCAGTTTGGCATCCCGCTTGGCGATCCATTTGGTGAGTTTACGCTCGTAGGCATCGCCTCCTTCGGGCTTCGGATGCTCATCATTCCACACCGCGTGCTCCTCATTACTAAGCAACTTAAAGTCCTGCTCCACAATCGGCTCCTTGAGGCCCCATTTCAGGTAACGATTAAACCAGTTATACATGAGCCCACGGGACACGTAGTTGTAGTTGTGTTTAAAATGAGTGAGGTCGTTGCAAATCACGTCCTCCTTCTTACCATATAAGGCATATAACTTCTGCAACTCCGGGTACCCATCACTCATCATGGCCTTGGTCCAGTCGTCAGCCGCTGTCATCCCCTGTGGCCTTGGTGCAAAGAGCGCTGCCAATTCCACGTTTCCGGTTCCTACACGCAATAAACAGCAGCTTTCGCAGGTGCAACCGCCCTGCATGGAGGTGCTCACCATGCCGTTAGGGAAACCAACAATCGGACGCTCATCCAGTGCGCCTAAAAGAATGGTCTGCGTCCCCCCACCACTACCACCGGTGACGGCCATGCGTTTGGGGTCCACATCAGGCAAGCTAGCCAGAAAATCGAGTGCTCGGATTCCATTCCAGGTTTGCAATCCCATGATCGACTGCAAACGCAATTCGGCCTGAGTACTGTAAAGGCCCCAACTCTTCTTGCCCTCCATCTCCGGCCGTTGCTTGGCAAAGCGGTGGGCCAATTGATAGGAAAGCTGAATACTATCAGCATAACCAATCATATCAAATAGAAGCACCACATTTCCCAAGCGCGCCAAGGTTGCCGCACGCGCCACCTTGGGCATGCGACCCGATTCCTTGAATTTTTCTGCACCAATCTTTATTTCATCCAATACCTTAGCTTCACTGTGCATTTGCAACCGCCCTCCATGACCGTGCGGACACAAAATAGCCGGAATCTTCCCTTTTACCCCTTCAGGCCGGAACAGAATACCGGTGACATAAAAACCGGGGACACTTTGGAAATAAACTTTTTGTGCCGTAAAACCATCCCGCTTGACCATCCCGTGAATGACAGCCTTGAGCGGAGTCTTTTCAGGTATCGGATGCAACCCGTTGGCAATGGCAACACGCAATTGAAGCTCAGCTTTCCGCTCCTTCCATGCCTCCAAGCTATCTGGAACCTTGAAAGGGAAATGCCCGTTTAAATCCTTTAAGGGTTTAAGCCGAATATCATCAGGCTGTTTACCTTCCGGAAAAACACGTGGGGACTTAGCATGAGTTAAAATTAAACCGGACAAGAACGAAACTAAAAATATATATGATCTCATAAACTAAACGGAGTTCGTTGAAAACGTTAGCAATTAAACGCCCAATGGCAAGGCAAGCCCACCGATTCAATCGCTCTCAACAGCCCTTAGTAGTTCGATACGATCAAAAAGCACCGGACCATCCATGGCGGTGGGAGCAATCCCAGTCAGGGTAAACTCACCAAAATCCCTCCAAAGATCTCGTGTAATAACCGTCCATTTTTGAGGTGCTTTGGGTGAGATTTGAGTTGCCTGCCATTTGGTCGTGTTTTGGCCACTGTAGTAACGGCGTAACGGCTTTTCTGCCGGGGGCCATTTCCCGTTATCAGCTAGCTCAATCATTACACCCTTTGCTCCATCGGTTTTCCAGGCAAGCTGCAAATAACGGTATTCACCGGGACCGGGTTTTTCACGAATATGAAAATTCCATCCTTTAATTCGAGCCGAATATCTTTGAGGCGGAGTCACGCGCAACGCGGAGAATCCGTAATACTTACTTTGGGTAGCAATTCTTGCAGTGCCACCTCCCTCAACTAATAGGTTAATGAAGGCTGGATCATCATCAAATAAAACCCGGCGCAAAGGAGATCTGCGCAACCACGCAATTAGATCGGCTACATCAGCAGGTTTAAGCACCTGAGAGAGAGATTCAGGCATTAAGGATACGGGTAAGGATTTAATCGAGCTCACTTCCTTGCGCAAAATATCCAACTGCTGCCCTCCCGGAAGACTCAATACCAGAGCGGTCGCCGATTCTGAACTCAAGAGACCGGTTAATGAGCGTCCGTCAGTAGTCTTCACCATCCATGTTTCATGTCCCGGCTCAATCACTTCGCTGGGAGCAAGAATATCACGAACTATTGTTTCTTCTGCCCGTCGAAATTCAGACGTTAAATCAGGCGCAACCGCAAAACCTACTCCATGGGCACGGTGACATGTTGCGCAGTGGGTGCGGTACATCTTTTCACCATTAACTACATTACGCGGCTTCCTTAAAGCAGCTACAAATTGCTGCAGAGTCTTTCCGTCCACCGAGCGCAATGGCTTAAATAGTACCATTGCACGTTTTCGCACCAACACGTCAGATGATTGGAGTAATGTGTTGCGCTGGATGGCATTAAGGGCTGAAGCAGGAACTTGGTTTTTCTCTACCGCAAAGAGTACTGCGGGGAGGTAGTCCGGGCGGGCAAAGGCTGCTTCAAGAATCGCCCTGCGCACTGCTGGAGTGGAAACCAAGAAGGCGTCCAGTAGACGAGTGGCAATTTTAGAATTATTTTCCGCTGCAAGCCCATCAACGGCAGCGATGCGTTTTGCAACCGACAATTTCACATCCCCAACTCGTTTAATGGCTGAATTAATACGGTCCATGCGTTCAGTCTCCGATTCGAGTTTTAACACCCGAACCAGGCCTATGGCTTCGGCTTGCACTGCCCCATCTCCCACCGAGGTCAAAATTTTGAGAGCCTCCCTAGCGGGCTTGCCAAGAGAAACCCTAATTGACGATTTAATGGGTTTCCGAAATCCCTTCAGACATAACCTCTGCAGTCTGACATCCTTGAGTTTGGCAACACGAATAAGCGCTGCTGAAAATTCCTCCGGATTACGCCGGCTTGCGATCGTGACACAAAGCCTCTCAATCAAGGCATGCAAATGAGCTGCATCTTCTTCTTTATCCAGCAAAGCCAAGAGCATCCTCCCTGCCCTGCCTCCAAGTGAACTTAGGATGGCATCGGCAAGCCATTCATCATCGCCGTACCGAATCACCAGATGGGCCAAGGCGACAGTTGCACGAGGATTAGCACTTTCACCCAGACTCAACGCAAGCTGTAACCGCACCATTTCGGATTTGTCATCCACCATTTCCACCACGGCATTAAGGAGGCTTTCACTCAAGGCAAACCGCTTCTCAGCCAATCTCAGTGCATGACGGCGAACTCCAGGCTCAGAAGACCCCAAAGACGAGGAAACCATTTCAGCAGTCAACCGACCTATACCATCCAGAGTATATAAGGCGTTGATTGCCACGGCCCCATCTTGAGGCTCCTTAACCCACTTCACCAAAGTATCTAGGGTGGCCTTATCGGTTTGCCCACGTTCCACAAGCAATCGGCGCGCGGTTTGCCGGCGCCAAAAACGTTGACTGCCAACTTCCCGGGCCAGTTCGAGCGAACCCAACCGCGCCATGTCAAAAGATGGGTGCCCCTCAGGCATCCCATCATGAACCAAGCGCCAGAGACGTCCATGATTCTCGCCATCCTTTAAACCGTACTGTTGCTGAAGATAACGCGGGATAGCTGAATAGTCCTCAATAATTTCGCGGTAATAATCAGCAATCCACACGCCTCCGGCCGGGCCATGGGCGAGCTTGATCGGGTGAAACCAAATATCACTTGAAGGAAGAAATTCTGATTTCCCCTCATCTGGGTGGCGAGAAAGATTCAACTTTGCTCCATCACGTTCAACAATTGCCCGATGAACAAAATTCTGGGCTGGGGCACAGGCCAGCAAGTGTCCGTGCAAACCGGGGATGGCATTATCCTGATAAATTAAGGGAGAACAGGCCGAGGTAAAATAGCCATTGGGAGTAGATTCTGCAGCCCCGTACCGGTCACGATAGTATTTATTAAATCCCGGATCAGCCGCACGTTTTTCACGCCAAGGATGAGGACGACTTATCGGATATGTGCGCTGATAGTTTGCCGCATTGCGTTCGGTAACCCGAATAGCCGCATCAGGGTTGCGGGCAAGGTATCGCCATGGTAGTGGGGCAACCTGAATAGCGGGTGTACCCGTTGAAATGGTGAAACGATCCCCTTCCGCATTAAAGGCAAACCCAAAGGTACCGGTTCCTCCACTGATTGGCTCAATAGCTGACCCATCAGCCTTAAAACGGAAATCAATTGGCGGTAAATCAACCGGTTTAACGAGTTTTGGCCCCGTGATGCGTCCGCCGCGACCGCGAGCCACATAAATCCAGTTATCCAAACCCCATTGAGGGCTATTCATGCGACGCTCAATGATGACATCGTTAAATCCGGTAAAAAGTTTCTCTCGCACCTCGGCTTTGCCGTCGCCATCGCGGTCGGCTAGGAAAACGATATCCGGCGCGCATATAACAATCACCCCACCTCTTGCCGGACAAATTCCAAAGCAAGGAGGCAGACGATCTGCCCACACAATAGCCTTATCCATCCGCCCATCACCATCAGTGTCGATGAGCTGCTTAACTGTGCCATATTGCCCGGCCTGCGCCTTCCGTATTGCCTCCTCATCAGCGGACAACCTGCGCACCACCTTGTCGAGCTTGCCTGTCTTGTTGAGCTTCTCAATATCATATTGTCCCTCCAAATTATAACCATGCAACTCGCATACAAAGAGCCTTCCCCTTTCATCCCAACACATCCCTGAGGGCTGACGGATCAATGGCTCTGCGGCTATCAATTCCAGCTGAAACCCTTTCTGAAATTTGAACTGCTTAATGCTCTCCTCTGGTGATAGTGGCTTTGGTGCATCATCAGGCTTAATAATTTGACCGAAAGAAAAAGGCCCCAAATAAACCAAAAAGAAAACCCACAGATATGTTTTCATGTAACTCTTGTTCACGATTATCTCCCTGCCATAAAGATAATCCTTTTTCTACCCAATTTCTAGGAGGACTTCAGCCGTCAGCTTTAAACGAGCAAACTTGGGCTGCCAAATTTTGAAGCAAGCTTCGTGTAACTCAGGCCACGGAGACGCGCAACCATCTGTTATCGCTGTTACCCGATAATTACGTTGCGTAGCAGCAATTAGGGTAGCATTCACACACACATCAGTCGTGATTCCAGTGATAAATAAATATGAAATATCCTGGCTACGCAGCGCAAGATCCAAAGGCGTACCATAAAATTTATCGTAAGTATGACCACGAATGATTAATTCTTCCGGACGCGGCTGCAACGCATCAATAGTATCGGCTGATTCAACACCCTCACCAGCGTTGTGGCCAATGAGGCAGTTACTGGATTTACTACCAAAACTTGGATTACCTGCAGACTCAAGATGTTCAATACCAAAAGGGTCACCCCGTAAGCAGGGCACATTATCAGCATAAACGAACTCGGTAAAAACCACAGGTGAACCCGCTGTGCGAAAAGCCTCAATAAGATTACGAATATTGGGAATGATATCCCGCGCAGCCGCTACCTCCAGTGAGGCACCCTCATCAACAAAACCGTGCTGCATATCAATAATCAGCAATGCCGTTTTACCGTCAACATAGCGGTGAGTATCGTCTATCACTTTGAGTTTAGCCTCCATAATGGCGTCGTGATCGCTCATGGAGACAAAGCTTACGGACTCAACTCCCATGAGAAAGACAAAAAAGGCGTTTTGTTCTGGCGAAACTAACTGATTGCAGATTGAATTGGCTCTTACGATTTATCCCATGAAAGATCAAACTCTCTCTCGACGTAACCTAATGAAATTGGCCGGCGGAGCGGCAGTAACCGCCGCCCTCTCCACACAAGCAGCCAACGCAAAAAAAGGCGTTAAAAAAGGTAGAATCAATCAGTCGGTTGTGCACTGGTGCTGGGGTGAGCGAGGCTGGGAAATCGAAGACACCGCCAAAGCCGCCAAGGAATTGGGTTGTAAAAGCGTAGAACTCATTGCCCCGGAGCATTGGCCTATTCTCAAGAAACATGGCCTTACCTGTGCCATTGCCCCCAACGGAGTTGAAGGTGCTCCATTTATGCGCGGCCTTAATAACCCCGACTATCATGAGATGGTTATCAAAGCCACCAAGGAAACTATTACTGCTTGTGCCAAGTTCGGGGTGAAAAACGTAATAGCTTTTAACGGATATAAATGGAGGAAAGCTGAAGACCCCAAGAGTGGCGAAATCAGCCTTGAAGAAGGCGCCAAGAACTGCGTAAAAGGTCTAAAAAAGATTATCGGCCACGCCGAAAAGAAGGGTGTAAATATTTGCATTGAGCACCTCAATACCAGAGATGACTCACACCCCATGAAAGGCCACCCAGGCTATCAAGGCGACAAAGTAGATTACGTTGCCGATATTATCCGCGCAGTGGGTTCGCCCAACATGAAAATGCTTTTTGATATCTACCATGTACAGATCATGGATGGAGATGTAATTCGTCGCATCGAAGAAAACAAAGACATCATCGGCCATATTCATACTGCAGGTAATCCCGGGCGGAAGGAGCTGGATGACACGCAGGAAATTAATTATCCACCCATCATGCGCAAACTGCTGGATATCGGCTATAAAGGCCATGTGGGCCAGGAATTCATCCCCACCGGAGACCCTATGAAAGGTCTGATTGAAGCTGTGGAGCTTTGCGACGTTTAAACAAAAGCTAAAACCAAATTATTTTCAACCTAGGCGCCAGCACGGCGCCTAATTTTTTAAATTTGGGGCAATTGATTACATGGGAAGGGAACCAAAAAAAGACCGCCCGGGCGGTAATCCGAAGACTACTTCCCAGACGGCCAAATTCCATCAGAACAAGTCTTTCAACTAATCCTTCAGGATGCCTCGGGTGGAGGCTACAGACCAAAAACCCACTTAAAATTTTCCGGAGAAAACCCTAAGCTGGAAGACACTTCCGAAAAACCATCTCCCACGGATTGTTTGTTCCGGTCAACTTGGAGCAAGCCCCTCGTCAACGATGAAAAAATAGCACTCTGAAACCACTATTGAAGTGGAAGTTATTCGTAGGTTTTCACAAGATATTAACAATCGTGAAAACCCCTAAACAAACCATAAATATCGAAGAGTAATTACTTTTCAGCGTAAGCAGCAAGCCAATCCTGAGCGGCTTTTTCAGCGGCAGCCCTTTGTTCTGCATTCACATTCGGCTCTTTAAGAACTGCTTGCACCATACGGGGGATAAAAGCTTTTGCATCCTTACTCCCCAAGCCTGAGGCAATGAGGTACCACTTGTAAGCAGTTGCGTAATCACGACTCGAAAGGCCCACTTTGTTGTAATAAATCTCTGCCAAACCTAATTGTGCTTCTACATGGCCTTTTTCAGCTGCCTTGGTGTACCATTCCATCGATTTTTTGTAGTCTTTGGCAACTCCCTGACCGTTTCTAAACATCCACGCCACGGTCGCCTCAGAAAGCACGTCCCCTTTCTCAGCTGAAGCCAAGTATGACTTATAAGCCTCGGTATAATTGCGCCCTACCCCTTTTCCCGCGTAATAAAGATCTGCCAGTTCGCGTAATTTAGCCGCATCACCATTAGCAGAAGCCGCCTTAACTGACTCGAAGTTTTTTTTGGCTGCAATCTGCGCTGGGCTTTCTTTTTTTACAGCAGCCCCAGCTGTAGCGGGAATTACTGATCCGAAGAGACACGCAACAATAAGGATTACAAAAGGTTTCATATTCTTTTTAGATGCACTTAATAAAATTAAATTCAGATTAACTAATTCTGTGGTGTTCCATCAGCCTTCCAATTGTTCAGCTTTTTCTGCTCACCTTTCTGGTTCCACTCCATCCTTTTAAGCTCCTCACCAGCCTTAAAGATGCGCTCACTACGCTTACTCCCATCCTCAAACCAAGTGGTGTAGCTGCCATCAAGGTTGTCATCTACAAAGTAGGCTTCAGAACGAATTTGGCCGCTCTCGTAATAAACTGCGTGTCTACCATCGCGCCTTCCATCGGTGTAGCAAACGTCAATCTGCAATTGTCCCTCTTCATACCATACCAGATGCGGCCCGTGCCGATCTCCGTGACGGAAGGTGACTAAAGAGTTTTTATTACCATTCTCATACCACCAAACCTCCTCGCCATGGGCTCG
This sequence comes from uncultured Verrucomicrobiales bacterium, assembly GCA_913041895.1. Classification (GTDB taxonomy): domain Bacteria; phylum Verrucomicrobiota; class Verrucomicrobiia; order Limisphaerales; family UBA1100; genus UBA1100. The sequence goes on along the minus strand of CAJWKQ010000051.1, from coordinate 2,933 downwards.
CCCCTCATGAAACTCACCCTCCAGAGAAGGATTCCCATTTTCATACAGTTCAATCGCCCTTCCAGTGTATGGATTTTCATCCTCTTTGAGATAACAGAGTGAATCCTCCTGATAAGAATCAAATTTCTCGCCTTGCTTGTTACGCCATTCCAGTGCGGCATACTTGACCGGCCGGCCTGTAGTAGTTTCTGTGGTCATCTGGTCGTAAAATTAGCCTAACGAGCGAGAATTGACAACCCGCACTTCAGCCCGCCAAATTGCACCTGTGGATGCTCTAAAACCCAGGATCGTGGTACTTGACGGCTACACCTTAAACCCCGGCGACCTCAATTGGGATGCACTAGGTAAAATAGGTGAACTCACTGTGTACGATCGCACGTCGCCAGAACAGGTTACCGAACGAGCCATGGAGGGTGAAATTGTTTTCACCAATAAGACACTACTGCCCACTGAAGTCATTAATGCGTTACCCGCTTTAAAATATATTGGGGTGCTCGCGACCGGCTACAATGTGGTGGACATTGCTGCAGCCCGGGCGCGGGACATTCCCGTTACCAATATCCCCGGTTATGGAACTGAATCGGTCGCGCAAATGACTTTTGCGCTTATTCTTGAACTAGCCCAACAACCTGCACTACATGACGCCAGCGTCCATGCTGGGGAGTGGAGTGAGTGCCCTGACTTCTGTTACTGGAAAAAACCGCTAGTTGAGCTGAAAGGCCTTACGTTGGGGCTAGTGGGCTACGGCGCGATTGGACAGGCAGTGGCTCGGCTGGGTCGAGCTTTTGGCATGAAGATTCTTGTTCATACCCGGACTGTGAGAGAAGACGCGGAAACAGAATTTGTTGATTGCCAAACCGTTTTCACCGAATCGGATGTGGTCAGCTTGCATTGCCCACTTACCGATGAAAATCAAGGCTTTGTTAACGCAGACCTTTTAAGCCAAATGAAGCCAACTGCATATTTGATTAATACCGCACGAGGCCCTTTGGTGAATGAGGCTGCTTTGGCTATGGCGCTTAATGAAGAAAAAATTGCCGGAGCAGCCACTGATGTCCTTTCAGTTGAACCGCCGTCTGTAGACAATCCGCTTTTCAGCGCGAAGAATCTAATTATCACCCCGCACATTGGATGGGCCACGCGCGCGGCTAGAGAAAGACTGATGAATATTGCGGCGGACAACCTACGCGCATTCCTCAAAGGCACACCACAGAATGTGGTGAATTAGAGTATACCAAACGTAACAGCGATTACTCCTTTGCCTTAATCAGCTTCGGATTCTTTTTGACCATCTCTTTGGAAAGTTCTTGGGCTTTGGCGATTTGTTCGGGAGTCATTTTCTTCTCAAGAATTTCCGATTTGAATTTCTTTACATCCGCGCCATTGGCTCCAGCGATGTTTGCCCACGCATAGGCGGTTACATAATCTTGCAGCACTCCATTGCCAAAACCATACATCACCCCAAGGTTTTTTTGCGCACTTCCAAATCCCTGTTCAGCAGCTTTTCGGTACCACTTCGCTGCTTCCTTGTCGTCCTGCTCTACTCCTCGGCCTCTTTCGTACATCACCCCAAGACTGTATTGCGTTTCTGCCAACCCCTGATCAGCAGCTTTCCGCCACCACTTAAATGCCTCCTTGAAATCCTTCTCCACTCCTTGGCCATCGCGATACATCATCCCAAGGCCGTATTGCGCCTTTACATGTCCCTGATCAGCAACTTTCCGCCACCACTTCACTACTTCCTTGTAATCCTTTTCCACTCCTTTGCCATAAGCATACATCATCCCAAGGCCGTATTGCGCAGCGGCATCTCCCTGTTCAGCAGCTTTCCAGTACCACTTAACTGCTTCCTTGTAATCAGATATTACTCCTTCTCCAGAGATATACGCGTCCCCAAGGTTGTATTGCGCAGTGGCATCTCCCTGCTCAGCAGCTTTTCGGTACCACTTTACTGCTTCCTTGAAATCCCGCTCCACTCCTTCGCCATTGTGATACATCGCCCCAAGGTTGTATTGCGCAGTGGCATATCCCTGATCAGCAGCTTTCCGCCACCACTTCACCGCTTCCTTGAAATCCCGCTCCACTCCTTCGCCATTGTGATATATCGCCCCAAGGCTGAATTGCGCAGCGGCAAATCCCAGATTGGCAGATTTCTGAAACCACTCCACTGCTTCCTTGAAATCCTTCTCCACTCCTTGGCCATCGCGATACATCGCCCCAAGGTTGAATTGCGCAGCGGCATCTCCCTGATCAGCAGCTTTCCGGTACCATTTGACCGCTTCCTTGTAGTCCTTGAGGACGCCTTTGCCGTGATTGCCGAAGGCGAGGGGCAACGGGTTCTCGACATGATCGACAACGCGCCGCCGGCGAGCTACTACGGTGTCAGGTGCCAGATCACAAATATGGCGCCCGGGTACCACCTGCTACGGGCCTTCTTGATCGATGAGGACACGCTGCAATGCTTGAAAACGCCGGCCGCATATGTCGAGGCGGAATTCTACGTGAACAAAGTCATGCCGCAACCCACCCGCGGGTACATGTTTGGCCAACCAAGCCTGTGCCACCTGTCTCCCCGCGGGCGTCAAAAACCCGCTGTCGTGGATTTTTTCGTGCATAACTGCGAGCTCGCCGAGGCTGCGTACGGGTTCAGCGTGAACATTTACGTCAACGACCAAAAGGTCACGACGGTAAATGAATGGGCCGCGTATAAATTGGAAGGCGTCACCGGGGAGGTAAAAGTTCGGTTGGTCTTGGTCAGCCCGGGCGGGGAGGAGCTTCTCCAGCCAAGCTACAATTGTGAAACGCAGAAGGTCGTGTGCTAAATAAGGCTAAATAATGTTCAGCAATCGACGTGCTGGACATTGTATTTATTACAAATTTTACGAATTTTATTTGCATAATCTTCTTCAATTAAAAATTTACCTGCATCAATA
>CAJWKQ010000050.1 GCA_913041895.1 uncultured Verrucomicrobiales bacterium | reverse complement strand
GGATCATATGTTGCGCAACAATTTGGACTTTTTGTAAATCATCTGGACGCACGGCAGTGCTATCGAAGTCGAAGTGAACTGTCTGTGCGAGAAACATTGCCCTATCTTCTATATCATTACCTGAAAAATTATCTCCCAGAGCTTGGTTTATTGGATCCTGTGGTATTTCAACAATGGTTGTCCCAGTCCCTCCCTCACTAGGATTACCACCAGACAATGGATTGCCACCTCCTAAGGGTTGAGCGGGACCAGGAACCGTTACAGTTTTCACTACAGGGGTCACAGTTGGAATCTTTGTTAACCCCACAGGCTTTGGATTTTTACATGCCGCCAAAACATTGATTCCAAGCACAATCACTACCGTTGTAAGTACCTTTTTTTGCATTTATACCATCTCCTTTATACTCCGAAACTCACCAACCCGAGGGTGCGTTCTTTTCCCAGCCCGGTCAAGGTAGCCATACTCATTATTATTAACTCTCCGTGAGTAACCTAATCCTACATATAAACATCATTGAAGGAGCGATTCCTGCTCAGTGTTGTATTCTATTCTTGAGGAATCTCAACAACCCCATCCATGGGCATAAACAACACAAACTCTCCACGCCTGTTTTTGGCAAGCGATTCCTTCGAACTTGAATCTGATAGGGGCACTTTCTCACCAAAACTTTGTGTTCCGAGACGGCTCACAGTAACTCCCATTTTCACCAACTCTTCGGCAACTGAAAGAGCTCTCCGCTCGCCCAAGGACAAGTTGTATTCCTCAGTACCACGTTCATCACAGTGACCTTCGACTAAAAGCATATGCGCAGGATTCTGCATAAGATGTTGAGCCACCTGATTAATTAAATCCATATCTCCTGGTCTAAGTTCTGCACTGTCATAATCAAAATGAACAGATGCAAAAACATTGCGTTGCTCCCTATAATTTTCAGGAATCGATAACGGCTCAGCAGGATTGCCTCCAATATCTGTCCCGCCGGTATTGCCTCCATTTCCACCGATATTGCCTGGGCCTAGTGGATTTAAATTACCACCTCCTGTGTTGCCTTTATTGCCTCCACCTGAATTATTAATACCCGTCGGTATTTTCGTTAGTTCAGTGATTCCCTTTGAAGATTTACAACCGGAGCTAATCAATCCGATAAAAATTATAAAGGGAACTATTTTTAATAACATTATTAAACGCATACTACTGGTCCTCATTTTGCGCAGACCCTCCTTAAAGCTCTGCTGTTGAAACTATTTACCCCACGCCGGTTGAGATGCACTCCCGGCAAAGGCTGGAAGCATTTTCACCCGTTTTGTCGGCACGTCAACAATTGCTAAGCGTCTCTTATTCACACCTCTGCGAGTAAATATTAAGTTGCGACTATTCGAAGCCCAAGTTGGCCCCTCTCCTGAAGCAATCACTTTTGCCTCTCCTCCTTGCGCTGGCACGACACAAATATTAAACCCCCCCATCTGTGAAGTGAACGCAATCCATCTTCCATCATGAGACCAGCTAGGCTCAGACGGGTTCAAGACCCCATTGGTTGGAATACGAATCATATTGCCTCCTTGAGCAGCAATTTTAACCAGCATACGTTTCCCGCGAGCCCGTGTGGCAAAACAAAGCCACTGCCCATCCGGAGACCATGACACTCCACTCTCCTCCTCTCGAGTTTTACACATTCGGTTGAGATTCTGGCCCTTAAGATCCTTCATAAACTCCCAAGAAGGAGGGGCTACATATACATCGGGACTCCCTCCTTTACTAAGTATCATTGCAAGGAACCCTTGAGGAGACAAAGCCCCCCCCGTGTTTAGCCCCCGGTAGCGGGCCATTACATCTCGACTGCCGGTTGTCAAATTCTGACGTACTACTGTCGTATTCTCCAACCCGCCCCGTTTGAGCCACGATGTATAGAAAATCTCAGCTCCATTGGGGGACCATTTTGGGGAGCCCACCAATGTTTTGTCACTAGTAAGCGCTTTGGGTTGATGCCCATCGTAATCAGAAAGAAAAATCTCTTCAGCACGTTCGCCCGTCCTCATTTTAAAAAGTATTTGCGTATGCGCAATGCCTGGTTTGCCCGTAATTGCTTTAACCACATCATTAGATAAGGCATGAGCTTGATCACGCGCTGTCCCACCTGGATATTTTCGATGGAATTCGACGTTTCCGGTCTTGTTCGATAGTTTACCAATTAAAGCATCTTCAATTTTGCCTTCAATCACAAAAACAGCATCCGCCTCAGGCACGATCTTACACCCCATCACCTCTAGATCGAAATTCAAAACAGAGCTGGTCTCACCGGAAAAGCCTACTAGAGCCACGGGGATTAGTTTGTTTTGTACTTCCGCAGGAACCACCAAGCGATTTCCTCCATCCCCTTCTGCGGCAATGACATCAGCCGATTTAAATACAAAAACTACCGTAAAAACACTTAAGCAAAAAATACGAAATCTATTCATTTCATCCCCTAATCTTAGGCGTGAAGTCCAAGGTAAAAGTTCTCTTGGAATCTTTCGAACCTGAGGGAAAAGCCTTGCCAATGGTCTTCACACGGTCAAGCGCACGTTGCACAGAATGATCCAACTCCTTATCACCGGTTTTCCGAATAATACGCGTACTTACAACACGTCCAGAGCGATCTATGGTCACGGATACGACCGCAACTCTGGATCTGGCCAAGTTTTTAGGCAAAAGCGGCTCCCATGTGCGCCTATATACTGACACAACAAATTGTGCATAAGAGGTGAATGCAACAGCATTCGCCCCGGACACATTCACCTTGATGCCAGCAGAAAGTTGACCGCGCAAATTTTGAACCTTTTGAGTCAACGCGGAAGAACTAATATTAGGCTTTGCTGGAACTGGCTTTGCAGGTTGTTGCGGATTTGTGGCCCCAACTATTTTTGTTGATGTATTTATCTGAATTTTTCTTGGCTGAGTTGATTTAGGCTTGTCTGGTGTCCGCACCTTTCTAGGCGTAGGTTTGGGGGTCACCTTCTTGGGTGGCGTTATCTTTACTGGCTTAGGCGTCACTGTTTTTGGAGGAGCTTCCTCCACTTGCTTAGGAGGCTGAGGCACCACATTTCTACGGACGGCTGGAGTTGGCGGGGTGCGCGTAATCTGCGTCGAATTCGGCTTAAGAATATTATCCAGAATCTCAGGGGCAATCATGCTTAGAGTCGGTTGCACCTTTTCAGGCTTAGTAATGAAGAAAGTCGCAGCAGCAATCAATAAAGCAGCAATCAATACGTGTAACCCTACTGAAAGTACCATGCATTTCTTTAATAACCGACTCATCAGTCTTCCTCCCTTGTTCTAAGTGAAAACTTGGTGAGCCCATTCCGCTGGCATGCATCAATCACTGCGTATAAATCCCTATTAAATCCTTGTTGATCGGCGCGAATGTAAACCACTGTATCCGGGTTCTCTCCATGAGCCTTCTTTAGCTCCTCTTCTAGCTGTGCAAGCGTCATCGGCTTTCGGTCAAGTAAATATTGACCTGATCTACTTACCTCAACTGTACGAACATCATCACGTTTTATCGCTGTATCCGCAGCCCCCCCCTCAGGCAATTCCAACTTCATTCCCTGCTCCAGTAACGGAGTAGCAATCACGAATATGATAAGGAGGACAAACGCCAAATCTAGCATGGGCGTCACATTAAGATCACTCAACGTAACTAACTGATTTCTTTTTGAAAATCTTCTCATGCGTTCGCCTCCGCATCTGGAGGCAGAAGTTCAGGCTGCCCATCATTTAACTTTCCCTGTTCAACATGCGTTTCCTCTGTCGCTTCAATTGGCTTGGCAGTTGGACTTGGTGTTTCCGGCTCACTTTCATTGACAATCGACTCAGGTGCCGCATCTTGGCGCGCAAAGTTACGGGGTTCGCGAACATTAACCGGAATCTCCTGTAGGTACTCCGCTTCTATCTTCGCACTGAACTCCTGCGCAAAATTATCCATTTCCACCGTAGCCACCCTCAGAGTATGAACCAGCCAGTTGTAACCAAACATTGAAGGAATTGCCACTAAGAGCCCGGCCACAGTAGTAGCCAGCGCCGCCGCCACACCTGGCGCCACAGTATTAAGAGAGGCGTTACCTTGCTGGGCAGCAGAGCTAAACACCTCCATAACACCCCACACCGTACCCAAAAGCCCCATGAAAGGAGCCCCACTCACCGCAATAGCAAGCAGAATAATGCCAGATTCCAGTGCAACCGCCTCCCGAGCAACAGCACTCTCAATTAATCCCTTGATATGCTCCATAGATTTCAATGAGACATAACGTTGTCGATTACCCTCTTTGTCATGCAACCGTTCCTCCAAGGCTATACATCCATCTTGATAGACGTTAAAAAATGGACAACCCTCCGCAGTAATTCTTCTCTCATACATGGCAAGTACTCGTGACTGGGTGCGGAATTCCTGACCAAAATACCTGTTGTACTTGCGGGCACGGCGCAATTGGGCTGCCTTAAATGCCATCACTCCCCAAGCACAGGTAGAAAAAAGGACGAGTATGACGATAATCGCCAAACCGGGTCCTTCCAGCTTACCCCATACATACAGATAGGTCGGGTCAGCCGACTTTACGGTAGCCAAAATATCTAAACTATCCATGCCCTGCCTCACGAAAAAAGGGAGCTCTCCTTGGTGGTTTATCTTCTATCAAGATTGCCCATTTTTGTCAACTTTTGGGGGCTTTTAAGCCTAAAGAGGGAGGAGCAATCGGATGATTAACACAGACAGTCAAATTGATGATATCAACAAGTGTGAATCAACCATGCAGGAATACAGAGCAACTGAGCCCAGGTAAGATAAATTCTGCCGACCACGGCTGATCATGCCACGGTATTTCCTGACTCATAAGCCCACCCGAGTTCCCTAAATTACCGCCCTGATAATATTCGGAGTCACTGTTTAAAACTTCACCCCAAAAGCCGGGTTGCGGCAATCCCACTCGGTACCGTTCATGCCCCCTCGAAGTGAGGTTCAATATTGTCAAAATACATCTACTGCAATCAGGTGTTTGACGGATAAAACTAAAGATACTATTTGAGTCATCGGAGCAATCGATCCAATAAAAACTATGGCACGAGCTTTCTCGGATCCACAAAGCTGGTTCATCCTTATACAATCGGTTTAGGTCTTTCACCCAATTTTGCAAACCCAATGAAAAGCTTTCAGATTCTAGACAAGCCCAGTCAATTTCCCCGTTCTCATCCCATTCGCTGCGCTGACCGAATTCCCCGCCCATGAACAGTAATGGCTTGCCGGTAAAGAGCCATTGATATCCATAAAGGACTCTCAGATTAGCAAACTGCTCGAAGGCATTGCCAGGCATTCTCTCTAGAAGAGAACGCTTCTCGTGCACTACTTCATCATGTGAAAGAGGCAGTACATAATTTTCATGCTCGCGATAAGCTGAGGCAAAAGTCAAATCACCTTGGTGCGGGGGTCGTTTCTTGGATTCTATTTGGAAATATTTCAGGGTATCATGCATCCACCCCATATTCCATTTGAATGTAAAACCTAGCCCGCCGGAAGTGGCCTCTTGAGTCACCTTGGGCCATGCGGTCGATTCTTCTGCAATGGTTGCCACTCCGGGGAATTCACTGTGAACCAGATGGTTGGTCTTCTGAATTAGATCGACAGCCTCAAGGTTCTCATTCCCGCCGTGGATATTAGGCTCCCATTGCCCCTTGTCCCGGGAGTAATCCAGATACAGCATGGAGGCCACCGCATCCATTCTTAAACCATCAACATGGAACACATCACACCAAAAGCGGGCGTTAGCACTGATAAAGTTACTTATCTCAGGGCGACCATAATTAAAAACTGCGGTTCCCCAGTCGGGACTTTCCCCTCTTAAAGGATCAGGATCTTCGAATAACGGTGTCCCATCAAAATTGATCAATGCCCATTCATCCTTAGGAAAATGAGCTGGGACCCAATCTATGATGATCCCTATCCCTGCCGCATGGAGCTCATTGACCAAATATTGGAACTCGTCCGGGGAACCATACCTGCTGGAAGGTGCATAGAAACCAGTAACCTGATATCCCCAAGAAGGATAATAAGCATGTTCTGCAACCGGCATAAACTCAACGTGCGTGAACCCCATTTGATGGACATAATCTATAAGGTGACTGGCTATTTTAAGATAGCTATAGGATCTACCATCTCTGTTCTTACGCCAAGAGCCCAAATGAAGCTCATAAATACTCATCGGTTGATCCCGGGGGCTTCGTGATTCACGCTGAAAAATCCACTCCTGATCAGACCAGTCAAATTGTGTATTATTCCAAACTATAGAGGCAGTCTTTGGTGCAATTTCAAAGAAAAACCCAAAGGGGTCCGTCTTCTCCATCAACTGGCCTTTTTGCGTCAGAATTTGAAACTTATAGTGACTGCCGACCCCGCATCCTGGTGCAAAAATTTCCCATACACCGGACTTGCCCATAACGCGCATGGGATGATGTCGGCCATCCCAGCCATTAAAGTCACCAACCACACTAACCCGCATTGCATTAGGCGCCCAAACAGCAAAGCTGGTACCTTGAACTCCATCTATTGTCCGCGGATGAGCACCTAGCTTTTCATATATACTCCGCTCATTACCTTTCCCAAAAAGAAACAGATCTTCATCATTTATGGTAGGCGGAAAAGAAAAAGGGTCTCGTGTCCGCCACTGTTCTCCAGAGCCCCACGTGATTGCCAGATCATAAGGGAAAATTTCACATTCCTGATCCGCCAAACCTTCAAATAGGTCCGAATCCCCAATTCGCCTCAATGGGATTACCGACTTTGAAACGCTCTCCAAAGGGACTGCGACCACCGCTTTGGCAAGCGGCAATAATGCGCGCACCACAAGACCCCCATCTTTGAGTCTGTGCATCCCCAAATGGTCATGAGGGGAGGCATGGGTGCCCTGAGATATCGCTTCGAAATCCGAATCCGATAGAATCATTATTTTTTTCCGAAAGAATCGTCGATTTCAATCACCGCCTGCTTCATCTCTTTTCCTTTCCCCTCATCATCTCGCAACACCTTAAGCTTCCTTATTAATGAAACCATAAATGCGAGCACCGCTGCATCATCTATCAGCCCAAAAGGACCAACTGCAATTTCGGGCAAAAAGTCCACAGGGCTGATGATGTAAAGACAACACAGGCCAATGCCCAAAATAATAACCTTCCGATTAGTCATAGAAAATCCTATCTAATTGCCGCTTGAGATTCTCGATAGAGCCTTCATTCCATATAACACAATCCGATCGTTCCATTTTTTTAATTATGCTCATTTGAGATTTAATACGGGAACTGATTTGATCGGTTTTCCATCCTCTCAATTTTAGCCGCTCACGTTGGGTTTCAACTGTGGATGCTATGCATATTATTCGGTCAAACTCGACTTCGAGACTCACTTCGAAAAGAAGGGGAATTATAACCACACCTTTTTCTATTTTGTCAGATCTCCACTGTCTTACTTCCTCCTGCCAAAGGTTCCGTATCATCGGGTGCAAGATTCTCTCTAATTTGTTTCGCTGCTCTTCATTTTCAAATACTAATGAAGCCAATTTTGAACGATCTAAAACACCTTGGGGTCGAATGTACTCATCGCCAAACTCATTTCGAATCCTCTCCAGAGCTGGCTTACCTGGTCCGACTACACTCCTGGCAAGATCATCCGAATCAACGCACTCAATCCCCATTTCCTTCAACAGGGTAGAAATGGTGGATTTACCCATTCCGACACCTCCGGTCAGGCCGTATAACCTGAAATTCATTTTCGCAGACCTAGATTGTCAACAATTTCCAGAGTTGGTCTGGATTTATTTAGTGTGTAAAAATGTAAACCATCGACTCCATTTGAAATCAACTCCTCGCATTGCTTCGAGGCGTATTCTACCCCAAACTCACTTACTGCATCATTGTCATCCCCCAACTCATCCAATCGGGTGATAATTTCGGGTGTGAGTTTGGCCCCACATAACTGGGTGAATTTCTTTATTTGGCTACTACTAAGAATTGGAATAACCCCAGCCAATATTGGCTTAGCTACTCCCTTGCCTCTTAAATAATCACGAAAAGTAAAAAAATCAGTGTTATCAAAAAACAATTGGGTAATAATGAAGTCAGCCCCGCAATCCACCTTTTTCTTCAATCGATCCCAATCAACTTCACGCCCCTCAATACATGCAATATGTCCCTCAGGAAATCCGGCTACCCCAATCCCAAACTGTCCTTGAGATTGGATATATTCCACCAGTTCAAATGAGAACTCAAAACCTCCTTCTGGTTTAATAAATTCATCCTGCCCCGGTGGCGGATCCCCCCTAAGGGCAAGAATATTATTAATTCCAAGCTTTAGCGCATCGCTTAAAAAGCCTTCTATGTCATGACTAGTCGATCCTACACATGTCAAGTGCGCCATCGTTGGAACCTCTTGTTTTCTTTGAATTAAATCCACCACATCAAGCGTCTGATCTCTAGTCGAGCCTCCTGCCCCATAGGTTACCGAGAAAAAGGCGGGATCAATTGCCAACAATCGAGGGATCACATTCTCAAGTAAAAATTTCTCACCTGCAGCTGTTTTGGCAGGAAAGAATTCGCAAGAAAGCGCTGGCTTTCCCATTTTTTTATGGTCTTTTAGAATGTCCCGTATCAGTCGCACGGGATAATGATGAACTATTGGAGGAGTCTATTCAAGGCGACTATCATCCACCTATTGCACTCATGGTTCGTTCAGGCTGCTGAAATTGTTTTTGGCCTATCTGATGCCCCTTTTCCTTTTTCATTACAACCTCTCTCAACCACAAAGCTAGACCATTATCATCAGTGTTATTTCTTATAATGGTTTTTAAGTCGTGTTCATTATGACTAAAAAGACAGGTCCGCAACTTCCCATCTGCAGTGATCCGAATACGGTTACACTGACCACAAAAAGGCTCACTCACAGGCATTATTAAGCCAATTTCCCCTTTCCCATCACAAAAACGCCAACGCTTTGCTGTCGATGCAGTATGCTCCAATCCCAAAGGCTCCAGTACGAAACGTTCTTTAAGCCTGTTAAGAATCTCCAAACCCGTCATTACGTGATCCCTTTGCCACGATCTTCCAGAATCCAAAGGCATAAATTCAATAAACCGAATTATCAAATTTTGATCGCGAGCGTAATCCGCAAGAGACTCAATTTCATGATCGTTCAGTCCACGAATAATAACTGCATTTATCTTTATCTTAGAGAAGCCCAGTTCCTTGGCATAATTGATAGCTTCAATTAATTGCTTCAGCCCATCACGACCAGTCAACCTTTTGAAATTACCCCGATCTAGTGAATCCAAACTAAAGGTAACTCTCTTCAATCCAGATTTAAGCAGCTCTGAAGCTTGGCTTTTAAAGGAAAATCCATTGGTTGTCAGGGCAATATCCTGAATACCGCTTATGCAACACATCTTACGAACTAATTCCGGGACGTCCTTTCTTAATAACGGCTCACCGCCGGTCAGCCGAATCTTATGAATACCCATTTTTGCCAGAACATTTACTACCCTTGCAATTTCCTCATACGTAAGGAAATGAGATCGTGGTTTCCATGAACGTGTAATCGGTTTGGGCTCATTATCTCTTGTAGGGGAACGAAAAAAATCCGCTGCCTCCTCAGTCTCCGGAAGACAATAAAGGCAGCGGAAATTACACCTGTCCGTGATACTTATACGAAGGTCACGAATCAACCGACCAAATGAATCATAAAGACCATTTTCAATCACTATTCCTTGGGTGCATCAATCGGTTTTTCAGTCTTAGTTGGCTCGATGAGCTTACCATCTATTATAACACGACCGTCGCTGGTTAGCTCAACAGAAACACTCTCTGCGGCACTGCCTGATGCCTTGGCGGCAACCTGTTTCTCCTCAGAGCTTTCTCCCGGTGGGTTTTGATTTTTCAGCACGATATTGGTGGGGTTTACTTCATCAAGCGGTTTACGGTTCTTATAAACCCCAACACCTCTACGCATCCAGTCTAGTCGTCTGGCAATAGCAATCTCTGACTTGATTGCCTTATATCGTGCCTCAATAAAGAATATGTCTGCCATCTGCCTATCCAACTCAGCCTTCGCCTCCTCAAGAACAGCCAATTCTTTCCTAAGAGCTTCCCGGCTGCCTTGCGACTCTTCTAGTAGCTTATTTGTCTTGTCAATCTCGGCTTGTAGTTTTACCCGCTCTTGCTCAAGTTTTATTTTCTCTATATTTAGATCTTTATTCTTTGACTCCAAATCTAATACGGACTTGCCACGTTTCTCAGCCTCTTTAGCTTTTGAGACCGCAAGCTCTGTCTGAACTTTCAGTTCACCTTGAGACTTTGTTAAACTATCTTTTGCTTCTTGTAATTTGGCCTCTTTTTCACCTAGATCTTGGGCATGCTGCAGCTTCATAGCTTCTATTTCATCAGTTTTTTGAGCAACTTGTTGATTCTGCGCCTCAACCTCTTTGTTAAGCTGAACTAACTGCTCAGCCTGTACCGTTACCTTTTCTTCGAGTGACTTCCCGTGAACGTCCAGTTGATCTCTTTGCGTCCGTAACTCATCCCTCTCCGTCTGAATCTTTTGCCTAGTCAAGTCCAACTCGTCCTTTTCGGCCTTAAGTTCCGAATACTCTTTCAGCTTATTATTATTATTTGCAAACGAAAATATAGCAAATCCAGCGGTAATTGCCGCTAGGGTAACAATGGCGATTGTCTTTTTGTCCTTCATGGTTTGAAGGCATGCTGAAGAATTACCATCACAAGGCACGACTAACTTATTATAATGGTGTCAACAGATTACTGTTAGATTACTCACAAGTATTCACCGTTTATTCGTTTTATATTGGCCTTTGCATATCCTACCTTCAGAATACCCGAATGGACGATGTTAATATGCCTCAGCAAAGAATGCCAGAGACAGCTGACGAGATTGCGGCTGCAGTCTTCAGCGAATGTTTGATCACGCTCGTAAGAAGTGCAGCAATGCTGCTCGGAAAAGTCACGGTACCGACAACTGGCGAGCCTGTAAAAGATTTAACGCGCGTCCAGCTGGTTATTAAACAACTAGAATTATTGGATAAAAATGCCTCTCAACTTAGCTTGGATGAGCAACAACTAGTAAAACAAAGCCTTCAGGAACTTCGTATGGCCTATGTCAGTGCTGCAGGCAAACGTCCTGAAGACACTGAAGAGCAAAATACCGATAAAAAAGAGAATGAGGCTTCAATGCAGTTGGAGGAAAAAACTGAGGAGGATGGTCCTGCTTCCAAACCCCCTATTGTCACTGATGCCCAAGAGGAGAGCGATGACACCAACCGTAAAAGATTTGTCAAAAAATACGATTAAATCTATGCCCGCTTCCTATTTATTGGTGCATCAGTTTAACGTACGCCTGCTGACGCAACTGACTCACATATTCAGGAAAAACTTTGATATAGTTGCGCATCAAGAGGTGCTGGCGTATTTCTGAAGAAGCCTGTGATAATTTCTTCATTGAAGCCGGATTTTTTTTTGATACCCTAATAATATGGAATCCATATTCTGAATCAAGCATTTCAACTTTATTAACTCTCATAGAAAAAACCTTTTCGGACAAACTTTCATCAGCCAGACCTCTTATTACCCGCATTTTTCCACCGTTATTTTTTGATGCCATATCCTCTGAATACTCTCTAGCCAATTGCGCAAAACCTACACCTGCACGCGCTTTCGCAAAAACCTTAGCAGCTGCAATCTGCTTGGCAGCTCTCTCATCTGGATTTAGGCGGCGCCCACTCGAAACATCCACTTTGAAGAAAATAATCTGCTGTATATCTGCGCTTTCCGGAATTTTCCACAACTCAACGTTCTCATTATAAAATTCGAGTATGTCGGTTTCCCTCACCAAGGCTTTTGGTTTTAATTCGCGCTTAAGCACCTGTTGCGTGAGAGCTTTTTTTTGCAGATGAAGGCGGTATGCATTAGTAGTCATTCCCATGGACTGTATTTTTAAAACAAACGGAGCCTCTGAAACGTATCTCAGGCGCAAATCGTTGTATCCATCAGTTGCCTGTATGTATGCCTGACCTCTATCCCCAGCCGTGGCGCGTGTAGATGCAATCTTATCTAAAACTATTTCATCAAGCGCCTGCTTCATGAAATAGCTCTCCATCAACGCGGGAACATCCCATCCTGAAACAGCTTGAGACAATACAAAAAATCGGTATGCCGAATCAAGTTCACTTTGTTTAACAGTAAAGCCGAGTCCTCGAGCTACCACCTTATCAGAACCTTCGGCAAATGAATCCGCGCCAAGCAGACACCCAGCTAATAGGCACAAAAAAAGTTTCCTCATCACGCTCCTTTAAATTGACACGACCTTTATATTGGTAATGTCTGAATCCTTTCCAACCTTCTCCAACAACGCTGCAGGAGGTTCATGATCGAGATTCAGTATCATCAGCGCCTCCCCACCCTCCTCGTCTCGGTTCAGGCTCATATTGGCGATGTTCACCCGATGCTCGCCCATCAGTGATCCAATATATCCCACCATGCCCGGCTTGTCGACGTTATTCATGAGGAACAAAACACCTTCAGCAACGGCTTCTACGTTACGACCATTGATCCTGACAATGCGAGGATGCCCTCCAAAAAAGGTTCCACCGGCAGATACCCGATCTCCATTATCCGAACAGGCCTCAACGTGCATCCATTCAGCGTAATCTGGCCCTTCATGTGCCTTAACTTCTTCAACCCTAATACCAAGGGAACTAGCCATTGCCCTGACGTTTACCTGATTGGCCTCAGTTCCTCCAGCGCATGTCAAAAACCCCTTAAGAACAAAGCGGGTTATTGGATCGGCGGGCATTTCTGCGGCTTTACCCCCATAGGTAATCTTCAGGTGCTCGTTACGCTGAACCCCCAGTTGTGCCACTAGTTTCCCGAGCTTTTCACCAAGCTCCAAGTAAGGTTTCACTGCTTCATAGGCCTTAGCATCAAGACTGGGCATGTTAACTGCATTACGTACCGCACCATTCACAAGAAAATCTGTAATCGCCTCAGCCACTTCAATCCCAACGCTCTCCTGTGCTTCAGCTGTGCTGGCTCCTAAATGTGGTGTCATTACGATATTTGGCTCACTACGCAATGGCGAATCCTCTGGGCATGGTTCCTGCTCATATACGTCAAGTGCACAACCCGCTACTTTCCCGCTTTGAACAGCGGCAACTATATCCGTTTCATTAATAATACCACCCCTAGCACAATTGATGATGTAAACTCCATCCTTCATGCTCTGGATTGTATCGGCATTAATCATGTCTTTCGTTTGCTCGGTTAGAGGCATATGAACGGTTATGAAATCTGATCGCTCCATCAGTTCATTAAGCTCCAACAGCTCCACCTGCAGTTCACGCGCTTTACTAAGTGAAAGAAAAGGGTCATAGGCTATAACACGCATCCCAAAAGCAATAGCCCGACGCGCCACTTGCCCTCCGATACGCCCCATTCCACAAATACCGAGAGTTTTACCGCTCAGCTCTGCGCCCGCATATTTTTTGCGATCCCACTTGCCTTCCTTCATTGAGAGATGAGCCTGCGGAATGTTCCGAGCCAATGCCATCATCATGGAAAATGTTAATTCGGCGGTGGAAATCGTGTTTCCTGCGGGAGTATTCATCACAACAATCCCCTTGGAGGTAGCATAATCGACATCCACGTTATCCACCCCCACCCCAGCACGCCCAACGACTCGGAGTTTCGGCGCTCTATCCATTACTTCTGGGGTAACTTTTGTGGCCGAACGGACAACAAGCGCTTCTGCATTAGCAAGTAGTTTGTCGGTAAGCTCTCCATCCACTACCGTTACGTTGAGCTCAGATTGGGCTTCAAGACAAGCCACACCCCTGGAAGAAACGTTATCGCATACGAGTACTTGCATCAGCGCGCGCAGTCTAGAGATGCTAGTGATAAGTGTCAAACCACGCAGCTAATTCACGCTCCAAACGCTCCACCGGCAAGCCTACAACATTGGTTAATGAACCGTTAAGCGATTCCACAATCCATTCCCCTTTTTCCTGAATGGCATAAGCCCCGGCCTTGTCGAGTACTGCCACGGCTTTGAGATAGGCATTAATTTGTCGGGCGTTCAGGACCCTGAACGCGACACGTGTGGTAACAGTAAACACTTTTTTTCGACGCCATTCTATCAGGGCGCAGGCTGTGGTTACTTGATGAGTTTTTCCGCTCAACATCCTAAGCATACGCCTCGCCTCGGCCAAGTTCTCCGGCTTACCGAGAAGCTCATCGCCCAGATGGACGAGTGTATCGGCCCCAAGGACTGTGTGGTTTGTATGGGTTTCGGCCACCACTTTAGCTTTGGCCAACGCATTACGGCGACAAATTGACCGCGCAGCCCTGCCTCTACCATGTGCTTCCTGCGTATCGGCAACAACCACACGGAATTTCACTCCCATTTGCTTCAATAGCTCTTGCCGACGAGGAGATCCTGAAGCCAGAATAATCTGCTTCATGAAAATGTCCTCTTATAGATCCAAATCATATCCATTGTTGGGTGAGTTTATTAGTCACCAGCCAAAAGTCGAGTCAGCCAAGCTTGCTTCTTAGCCAAGATTTTATTATAGAAGACGAACAACGCGTCTAATCTATGAGTTCCAAAACTTCTACCGCGGAACCACTTTCTGGTGGCTTGAACTTACGACTTTCCACCATGATGTTCCTCCAGTACGCAATCTGGGGAGCATGGCTGCCGCTACTATGGCCATTTCTATCCGGCCATCGCGGATTCAGTCCTGCGGAAATTGGAAATATGTTCGCTGTAGGAGCGATCGGAGCGATTGTGGCTCCCTTTATCGCTGGGCAAATTGCTGACCGCTGGTTTAATACAGAAAAATTTCTCGGGATTAGTCATATTTTGGGTGGTATCTTAGTATGGCAATTGGCCTCACTAGAGACCTACACTAGCTTCCTTTATTTTTCGCTGGCCTACTCACTTGTATATTCTCCAACTCTTTCACTGACCAACTCACTAGCTTTTCATCATTTACCTGATCGCGACCGGGACTTTGGTAAAATTCGAGTATGGGGAACGGTCGGGTGGATTGTCGTTGGAATTGGGATAGGTCAATGGCTTCTCTACCAACACACTCCAACAGGAGCCACGCCTGAGGTTATCTCTGCGACACAGGCCGAAGGAATGGCAGATGCTTTCAAATTGAGCGGAGTTCTTGGTATCGCCATGGGAATTTTCTGCTTTTTCCTTCCCGCAACCCCGCCCGCAAAAGAGGAAAAAACCAGCGCGATCGGCGGAGCATTAGGGGCAATTAAACACCAACCCCTGATCACCTTGTTTCTGATTGCTGTCCCTATCAGCTGTGTCCACCAGTTCTATTTTGTCCACACGGCCCCTTTCCTCGGGCAATTTCAAAATCAAGCGGAAGGCTTCATCAACATCGTTAATAAGATAGTTGGCGTGGGAGGTGGGGGGCTGATGACAATTGGCCAGATGATGGAATTGGCCGTCCTTGCCTTCATTCCCTTGTTTGCGAAAAAGGTTTCTCGCAAAGCCCTTCTGTGCGCAGGCATTGTAGCCTATACATTACGCATGTTTCTATTTGCTTACGGGCCTAGTTTTCCGGAAGCACTCCAATTGCCAGCCATCATCTTAGGAGTATCGATGCACGGTTTTTGTTTCGGATGTTTTATCTTTGTAGCATTTATGGTGGTTGATGAAGAATGTTCAGCAGATGTCAGAGCTAGTGCCCAAAGCCTCTTCAATCTTGTTATTGTTGGCATCGGCATCATTGTTGGTAGTTTAATCGCTGGTAAGATAGCAGAGATTGCCACGATAAACGATAAGATGGATTATACTAAATTATTCAGCTACCCAATGTGGGCTGCACTAGCATGTTTGGTTTTCATGGTTGCCGTTTACCCAAACAAACCTCCAACTGTTGAAAATGGGCCTGAGGATGGCGAGACAGACTCTGATTCTGATGAAGAAGCTTCTGGGCCGGATAGCTCTGATGATGCATCCACTGACGAAGAGGCCAAAGATAAGGAATCTGACGATTCTGAACCCGAAGACTAAAAAATCACTTGCAGTGAAACCCGCCCTGCGTATTCTCAGCGCGCGGGATGGAGCAGTCCGGTAGCTCGTCAGGCTCATAACCTGAAGGTCGGTGGTTCAAATCCGCCTCCCG
>CAJWKQ010000049.1 GCA_913041895.1 uncultured Verrucomicrobiales bacterium | reverse complement strand
ATTCCAATACCTTGGGGCCGTCATCGGTCAGCATTAACCCTGGGTATAGGATTCCGCAGAAATCAATCCCTTCAGCCTTGCAACCCTGTAACCAAGGCTCAATCACTGAACCCTTGATCGATTCTAGTTCGGCTTCATTCAAAAATGGCGCTGGAGAATAGGTGCCCATTCCTCCTGTATTTAACCCCTCGTCCCCATCAAAGGCCCTTTTATGGTCCTGTGAAGTCGGGAATAAAACATAAGACCGACCGTCGGTCAGAATGTGCAGACTTACTTCCACCCCTTCAAGGAACTCCTGAATGACTATACTATTTCCAGCCTCACCAAATTGTTGTTCGACCATCATTGAATCAATCGCCGACTCCGCCTCATCAATGGTCTTACTTAAAAGAACCCCTTTACCTAAAGCTAACCCGTCAGCCTTGATGGCACACTTGCCATCAAGTTCTGCGGCAAAACTCTTAGCCGCAGTTGGAAAATCAAATGTTCCTGAACGTGCAGTAGGAATATTATGGCGAGCCATGAAATCCTGACTAAAAACTTTGGAGGATTCAAATTGAGCCGCCATTTGGTTTGGTCCCCAAATAGGCAGATCATGTTCCTTAAATAAATCTACTATGCCCATCGACAAGGGATTGTCAGGCCCTACCACTGTTAAATCAGGTTTGTGCTCGAGCGCAAAAGCAATTAATGCTGGCAAATCTTCCGCCCCAATACCCACGCATTCTACTGGCTCACCACGACTGGTAAACTCTCCCGCAATGCCTCCGTTTCCGGGCGCCACCCATAATTGAGTAACGCGTTGACTCTGGGCAATTTTCCAAGCAAGTGCATGCTCTCGGCCTCCGCCACCTATCAAGAGAATTTTCATCAAACTAATTTCACTCTCCGCCTACCTTGAGTAATCGAACCTATGATCCAAGCTCCATGATTCAAACGCCGGATACTTCGTAAAACACTATCAGCCTTCGCTGCATTTACAATAGCTGTCATACCAATTCCCATGTTAAAGACTTGATGCATTTCAGCATTGTCCACCTTCCCATGTTTTTCGATAAACTCAAAAACCGGCAAAACAGGCCAGCTTCCACGTTCTATTTTCACACCACATTTATCGGGTAAAACACGAGGTATGTTATCGATAAAACCACCTCCCGTTATATGTGCAAGCCCTTTGATGACACGCACTCTTCCTGTCTTGTTGTAAGTCCTGAGCAAAGACTGCACCAAAGGTCCGTAACTACGATGAACCTTTAATAATTCTTCACCCACACTACAACCCAACTCCGGCACTCGCGTACGGGGCTTTAGTTTTAGAGTTTCGAAAAACACCTTTCTGGCAAGTGAATAGCCATTGGTATGTAAACCACTTGAAGCAATCCCAATCACCACATCTCCGGGCTTAATACCACGGCCATCCAACATTTTGGCTTTATCAACCACACCTACTATTGTACCGCTAACATCGTATTCACCCTTCTGGTAAAAACCTGGCATTTGCGCAGTCTCCCCACCTATCAATGCGCAATTGTTCTCCGCACAACCTTTGGCAAACCCGCCGACGATTTGCTCAAATACACTCGGCTTTAATTCTCCCGCTCCAAGATAATCCAAAAAAAACAAAGGCTCAGCGCCCAAAACCGCAATGTCATCCACACAGTGGTTCACCAAATCTTGACCTATAGAATCATGGCGATTCATGGCAAAGGCAACTTTCAGCTTTGTCCCAACACCATCAACACTCGAAACAAGGACAGGCTTTTTGTATTTTCTGGAACTAAACTCAAACAACCCCCCAAAACCGCCGACTTTACCCAATACCTCGGGACGAGAAGCAGTCTTTAGCATTGTTTTTAGTCCTGACTTTAGTCGGTTACTAACCTCTAGATTTACCCCAGCTTTTGCGTATGCACTTCTAGTCATGTAACTTACAAAAGTTTGGGTTGAGAGTCGTCCCCTACCAGTTTTTCGAAGCGTTCCCGTCGACGCTCCATAATGTGCTTATCGACCCCTGGATCATATTCCACTGGATAAACACCATCATAACAAGCCATGCAGAATGAATCCTTAGGTTTCCCCGTGGCCCGAACCATCCCATCCTGAGAAAGATAATTTAAAGAATCAGCATCTAAATACTGGCAGATTTCATCAAGATTGTAGTTCGCCGCCATAAGTTTATTGCGATCTGGAAAATCAATCCCATAAACACATGGGTTTTTATGAGGAGGACAGCTAACTAATACATGCACCTCCTTTGCTCCAGCTTCCTTAAGGCTGTTCACACGTTTCTTACATGTGGTTCCACGCACGATCGAATCATCAACGATGATTACACGTTTACCCTTCACCAGATCAGTGATGAGGTTGAGTTTAACGCGCACATTAAAATCGCGGATAAGCTGACTCGGTTGCAGAAAACTACGCCCCACATAGTGGTTTCGCACAAAGGCCATCTCAAAGGGAATACCACTTTCAAGCGAATATCCCAGAGCTGCACAATTACCGCTATCAGGAATCGGTACTACAATATCCGCATCTAGAGGGTTTTCCCTGGCCAACTCCTTTCCCATATTTACCCGCACTTTATATACATTCTGATCTGCCAGAGTGCTATCTGGGCGAGCAAAATAAACGTACTCAAAAATGCAAAAGGAGCGCTTTTTGTGCTCAGGAAATGCCTGAATACTACGAAGGCCCTTTTCGTCTATGATAACAATTTCACCCGGCTCCACATCTCGCACAAACTTTGCCTCAATGAGATCAAGCGCACAGGTCTCGCTACTCAACACATAGCTCCCGTTAGCCAGCTGACCGATACACAACGGCCGAAAACCATACGGATCCCGTACACCAATCATCTCGCTCTGTGTCATAATCAGCAGGGAAAAAGCTCCCTCAAGTTTACGGATAGTGGTAACCAATGTGTTTTCCCCATTATGAGTCGGTTGAGCGAGCCAGTGCAGAACGATTTCACTATCGACGGTTGTTTGGAATATCGACCCCTTCTCTTCAAGTTCCTCTCGTAATTGCGAGGCATTGGTAAGATTACCGTTGTGGGCAATAGCTATTCGGCCGCGGGAGCAATCAACTGTCAGTGGTTGCGCATTTCCGATGTGAGAACTACCGGTAGTGGAATAGCGCGCATGCCCGATTGCCATTTCGCCAATTAGTTCATGTAATACCTTTCCTTTGAATACCTGTGGAACAAGCCCCATCCCTTTGTGTTCATGGAATTGTTTTCCATCGCAAGAAACAATTCCGGCACTTTCCTGCCCTCTGTGCTGCAGTGCGTAGAGACCATAGTAAGTTAGTTCAGCTGCATTCGGATGGCCATAAACACCGAAAACGCCGCAGTAATGCTTGGGATGGGTTTGTTGTTCCATAATCAAGCCATTGCGTTGCCGATTGAATTCCACCAGAGATCATGCAAAACGGCGATCTCCCAAGCATGCTCACCTCTCGATGATTTAATTTTTAACTGATCCCCTCCGACCGTTCCTATTCTCTGAGAAGGCACTCCCATCAATTTTGCCCGCTCAACGACCTTCACCGCGTCGAGATCTGAGCAAGAGATAATCACCCGACCGCGTGACTCACCAAAAAGCAGCGCATCAAGTCTGATATCTACAGAATCTGATAGATTCACGTCCGCGCCTAGAAAACAGGGTGTATTGCGCCCATGCAACTCTGAAAAACAACTTTCGGCCAAAGCCACAGCAAAACCACCCTCCGCACAATCATGGGCACTTTTTACCAAACCACTCTGGATTAGCCCCAATAGAGTTGCACCAAGCGTTCGCTCAGTAGTTAAATCGCAAGCTGGTGGGCTTCCATTTTTTTGTCCGTGAATTACTTGCAGATAGGCCGACCCTCCAAGTCCTTCCAAGTCATCTGAACTATCAACCAGATCGCCGAGAAGAATGATTGCATCCCCCTCATCTTTGAACCATTGCGTCGTGACATGCTCCTTCTGGTCTACCAATCCCACCATAGCAATGGTAGGAGTCGGATCAATGGCACCATCAGGATTCTGATTATACAAGCTCACGTTGCCTCCAGTAACAGGAGCATTAAAAGCAACGCAACCCTCCGCCAATCCCCGCACCGACTCCCTGAGTTGCCAGAATAGCTCTGGGTTATGTGGATTGCCAAAATTTAAGTTATCGGTTGTCCCGATCGGAACCGCACCAGTGCAAGCAAGGTTGCGCGCGCATTCAGCCACTGCAGCCTTTGAACCCTCATAAGGATCCAGATATACATGAACAGCATTGCAATCGACAGCAAGGGCAATTAACTTCTCTGGGAAATCCTCTCCTGTACCACCTCCAGGGACACTATCAGCTTTAATTCTAATGACGGCCGCATCACTACCGGGATTAACCATGGTATTAGCACGCACCATATGATCGTATTGTCGATAAACCCAATTTTTGGACGCAACACTTGGCCATTCGAGAAGCTTCTCCAAGGTTTCCTGGGGATCGCCCTGATCCTCAAATGCATCCAAAGTAAAATTGCCCACTTCATTGATATACGATGGTTCTTTAGCTTCACGTTGATAGACTGGCGCTTCATCAGCAAGTTTAGCTGCAGGAAGATCGGCCACGACTTCACCGTGGTTTTTCACGACCATTTGACCGGTGTCAGTAACACTACCGATTTCTGCCCAAGGTAAATCCCATTTATCAAATATGCGCTTAACTTCTTCCTCTCGACCTTTTTCCACTATGATAAGCATCCTTTCTTGGGATTCAGATAGGAGAATCTCATAAGGGGTCATGCCAGGGCTTCGTTGCGGAACCTTTGCCAAATCAATCTCGACACCTGTCCCTCCACGGGCAGCAGTTTCACAAGTCGAACATGTCAGTCCTGCAGCACCCATGTCCTGAATACCCGCTACTGCGCCAGTAGAAAGGAGTTCAAGACACGCTTCCATGCATAGTTTCTCCATGAAAGGATCCCCCACCTGAACCGCACCACGTTGTTGTTCAGCTGATTCTTCAGTTAAATCCTGAGAAGCAAAGGCAGCACCCGCCAAACCATCACGACCCGTGGCTGGACCAACATAAAATACCGGATTACCTACCCCCTTTGCCGCACCACGAGCGATTTGGTCGTGTCTAAGCACACCCAATGCAAAAGCATTTACCAGCGGGTTTCCCTCGTAGCTTTTGTCAAAATATACCTCACCTGCAACAGTCGGAATACCAAAACAGTTGCCATAATGAGCAATGCCGCTAACTACCCCCCGAAACAACCGACGAACCTCGCTGTTGGAAAGTTCGCCGAAGCGTAGCGAGTTAATGGCACATACCGGGCGTGCGCCCATGGTAAAAATATCGCGAATAATCCCCCCCACTCCCGTGGCAGATCCCTGAAAAGGCTCTACTGCACTAGGATGATTATGGCTTTCGATCTTAAAGGAAATTGCTAAATTATCACCGATATCCAAAATGCCTGCATTTTCCTCACCTGCTCCCACTAGAACTCGAGGAGATTTCACTGGAAAGTTCTTCAGGAGCAAACGGGTATTTTTATAGGAACAGTGCTCACTCCACATAACACTAAAAATTCCTAGTTCAGTAAAATTTGGATCGCGACCAATGATCTCCTTAATACGGTCATATTCCGAAGTCGTAAGACCGTGCTCGGTAATGATTTCGGGAGTGATTGTAGGATCAGCAGGCACTAATTAAGCAGTGGTTAAGCCGGGGTTCAGAGCATATAGCAAGCTTTCAAAGATCAATCGACCATCATCTTCATTAAGCACCAATTCAGAAGCTCTCTCAGGATGCGGCATCATTCCCGCAACATTACCCTCAACATTACTTATTCCAGCTATATTTTTAAGGGATCCATTGGGGTTGGCGTGATCGGTCAAATCGCCATCTCTGTCGACATATTGAAAGAGAATCTGCCCATTGGTCTCAAGCGTTTCCAATGTCTTTTCATCACAAAAATAATTCCCCTCCCCGTGAGCAATGGGAATCCTCAACACCCTGTCTTCAGGGATCTGGTTGGTAAAGGGAGTATCATTGTTTGCCACCTTAAGGTAAACGTGCTCACAACGGAATTGCAGGGATCGATTGCGAATCAATGCCCCGGGCAGCAGCCCCGCTTCACAGAGTATCTGGAATCCATTGCAAATCCCCAAAACATGCCCTCCTTGCGCGGCAAATTCCTTTACGGCATTCATCACCGGGCTGAAGCGGGCAATGGAACCAGTCCTGAGGTAATCGCCATAGCTAAATCCACCGGGAACTAATACCGCATCGGCATCACCAATACTTTTTTCCTTATGCCACAGAAGAAAAGCCGAGTGACCCAAGACAGTTCGCAACACATGAACACAGTCCTGATCGCAGTTGGACCCAGGAAACTGGAGGACAGCAAAATTCATCAGTCCTCGAGCTTGAGGCGATAATCTTCAATGTTTGGATTGGCTAGGAATTTGTCGGCGTATTCGCTGAGCTTCGTTTTTATGGTATCATGGTCTCCATCCATTTCCACCTCAACGTATTTACCTACACGGACTTCACGAACTCCCGTACACCCCATTTGCTCCAAAGCAGTTTGCACCGTTTTCCCTTGAGGATCCAATACCTCTGCCTTAGGGGTAATAATAACTTTCGCTTTCATAAGCAACTCGCCCTGAAAAACGTCATTTAATGCCCATGGGTCAAGGGGCATTTGTGTGTGTTATTAACAAGCAATTTCCGCTCATGAACAGGACCTACGGTAAGCGAAATTGCCAGAGGAAGACTTAAAGCAAATCAATCATTAATCCTCAAAATTCGTTCCTCGGTGATCTGACTGTTGCCAGTAGGTGCGGGGCCAACACTAGATTGCTTCCAATTGACTTTCACCCGATAACGCAATTCATTTTGCTGCGGACCTACTGGAATCAATGTCTGCCACCGATTCTCTACCCATTTACCATCCGCCGCCAGCAACTTTTGCATTGGATACGTATTCGTGCCGACCAAAACCACCGGCTTAACTGTTTTTGGTTGGACCTTAACACTGTTGCTTTCCCAAATGATTTCCAAGGGATATAAACCAGAAGTATGCCGTGGCAGGCCCACCGGAGTAAGTGTGCTTATTTCATGGTACACACATCCCAAAAAGACCAACACACACAAAAAACAAATACATACTCTGATAAATTTCATGAGTGAATACCCATCAACCTTTACACCCGCTAACCACCTTGTAAAGGGTTTTGACCGTAAATTGGATTGACCACATCGAGTCCATCCGGTAGGACTCCGGATTCGCCCTTAGCACTATGTTTGGCACGGTACGAAAGCACTCTCAGGCACTTTGGATTCCGATCATTATCGTAATAGTGGTTAGCTTTGTCATTTACTTTACTCCAGGTGTTGACCCATTTGAAAACCGAGGCCAA
The DNA here is from genome assembly GCA_913041895.1 of uncultured Verrucomicrobiales bacterium. Lineage (GTDB taxonomy): Bacteria > Verrucomicrobiota > Verrucomicrobiia > Limisphaerales > UBA1100 > UBA1100. The sequence continues at coordinate 9,140 of CAJWKQ010000049.1, read as the reverse complement.
ACCCAATCCGAATCAGATAATCAACTCTCCTTTTCACGCGAGCAGGTTATATTTCAACAAGCATTGAGTATGGCAAGTGATCCACGGATGGGCGGATTTATCCCATCCCGTGAATTCATTCTTTCACAATTTACCCCGCAAGATCTTAACGGTGATCAAAAAACAGATATTTCCGGACTAGATTATCAGGCACACCTGCGCTTATTGCGTATACGCAAAGCTGACTCGATGGGAATCGTAGTTAGTGACAACATGATCAAAGCGCGGTTGGAGCAAATGTTTTCTGACCCTACCAGTAATAAATTTTCCATCCAAGATTACAACAAATTTTTAGATCAATACCGAAGCAGAGGGTTCCTACAAAAAGGACAATTGGGCGACACTCAGTTTCAAGAGCTAATTCGAGAACAGATTACGTTGCAACAACTAGACCAAATCATGACTCGTAGTGTCGGTTTTTTCTCAAATCAAACCATTACCGACCAATTAGCCGAAGAGAACAAGAAATACACTGCGCAAGTTGTTTTCTTTTCCGCTAGCAACCGAGTATCCGAGGTTACCAATTTCTCCACCACTGCCACTAACTTTACCGAACACTACCAAAGTGTAGCCGACCAATATTTTGTCCAACCTAAACGGAAAGTAGCTCATGTTTTATTTTCGGTAACCAATTATCTGGATGAAGCCAAAGAGAAGATTAATTTTGAGGAGCTCTTAGCTGAGCGCCGCAATAGACATAACACCTCGACGAACAAGATTGACCATTTAACTGATACCGACAGCACCAACAAACTTACTGGAGCCAAGCTTGATGATGCCTTGGTGACCGACGTCCTCCGGAGCAAACGGCTAGACCTCGATAAAATCATGCTTCCAAAAACTAAAAAGCTGGCAACCGAATTCCGGAAAGCTTTATTCGTAGATGGAGTTCAATGGGACATAGCCCGTTTATATGCTGAAGCCTCAAAGGCAGAATATTCAGTCCAATCCACTATTATCAGTCGGGCCAAAGAAGACACCGCTTTGCCTCAAATATTGGTGAACGCCGTGTTCTCCCTCCCCGACGAAACTATAGGAAAGCTCTCAACAACCGCCGTAGAAGTTTCTGGAAAAGGGCACTACGTGTTTGGCCTAGAAGAAATCATACCAGGCCGCCCCCGAAAATATCTCGAACTTTCAAAGGACGAACAGAACACGGTCAAAGAGAGTTTTATTGAAAAAGAAACAAAACGACTGGCCAATGAGGAAGCCAAAGATTGGAGAGATAGCATTACAGAGCTAATGGCCTCAGGATCCAGTTTCTCAGATTCTACCAGACTATCAAAATATCAGATTGTCAGCCTTCCCGCGATGACACTCACCGAACGAGATGTCAATGCAACTGCTCTTGAAGGCCTTGCCACACTAAGTGAAATACAGAGCTCTATAAGTTCACTCGAACGCGAAAACCGCAGTGCCTCTAAACCAAATTGGCTTTCCAGCTACAACTCTAGCAGCACTGACGGAGTCGGTGGGTTTATCGTATATGTTTCCAAAGTGCAAAAGGGAGATGCCCCGCTACCTACGGAACTCGACGATTATGCACGCCAACAAAGGCAAATGGCCCGCAGTTTTAGTTCAAGTTCCATGGCCGCTCGATTTGGCGTAACGCCTACCTGGCTTCAAGCAGACATAAAGGTGCTCAATTCAAAACTGATTTTGGAAGAACTTCTATCCAGTTTAATTAACCTCCCGTATCAACACGAGACTACCCTTCAGGAATACCAGGAGTTGGGCAAAACTGTTAATCAAATTAAATCAGGAAAATTGAAACTTTCGGGTGATATAACTCTGGAAGATTTGAATGCAGATTATAATGACGCTAGAAATAAACTGATTAAATTGAGATCTGATAACGCGGACGCTCTGCCACGCGAGCTAAGAATGGCATATCAAACATATTTACAACTAACTGGCGACACCAAGAGTTATGCAAATAAAATCGACGATGCCATTAAAGAAGCAGATCAATTTGACTTGGAACTGTTAAAAAAGGAAATTGAACAGGATCCAGAACGGATATTTATTGCTATTGAAAACGCCAAGCAAAGGGAGCAAAGCATTAATAATCAATTGGAAGAACTAAGAGGGGATCCAAAGAAGGTCGCTTCACAAGAAATGAAAAATATTTCACTGGATTCCGCAAAGGCTAAAAAGCGATTAATGGATATCGATTCAATCGCCGAAGACACCTTGAAGAAAACCATTTCAAGGCTATCAAAATTAAAGACGACCGAAGATAAAAGAAAAGCAGAAGACCTAGTAAAAAGACTCAAAGAATTGGGTGCACAGACCAAAAAGAATTAGCCTCAGGCTTTTTCTTCTGCCTTCAGACTTCCCTATTGCGCGTTCTCCTCAATATCTCTACGTGCACCCCTCGGTATATACGGCCTGATAAAACCGTAGAGAAGGTACAGGATAAAGAGAAGCGGAACTCCCACTGGTAGAGCAAATTTCCGTCCCACAGTGAACATAAGACCAATCAAAATTCCGGCAACGACCATCACCATAAAGGATCGTGAACCGCGCAAATTAATTTTTTTGAAAGTGGGATATTTTACCTTACTCACCATCATGGCAGAAAGAAAAATCAATAAAACCGGTAGAGCAAACTTCCAGTTTCCTTTTGTGAAATCACGCTCTTCGGCCCAAATCAAAAAATAAGTGATACTCGCCACAAGACCGGCCGCGGCAGGAATAGGAAACCCCACAAACTCACTCGAGTCTCCCCCTTTATCACCTTGTTCATCTTTATTCTCATCCTGTATTGCTGAAAGGCAATTAAAGCGTGCCAATCTTAAAGCACCACAGATCACATATACCGAGGCAATAAACCAACCCAATTCAGCCACGTCCTCCCTGAATACATTGCTCAAAACAATTCGGTGGACCAAAAAAGCTGGCACCAAACCAAATGAGACCACATCAGCCAATGAGTCAAACTCACGTCCAAAAGGGCTTTCATACCCTCCCATCCTAGCTACCCGTCCATCCAATAAATCAAATACACAAGCTAACAAAACCAACTCGAGAGCCCAATAAATAGACTGTTTAGCTGCAGCAAACTGAATCCCCATATCTGCATAGGGCGGCTGGAGATGATAAAGGGAAGGAGCATTAACAATAATAGTTAGCGCCAAAAATCCGCAAAAGAGGTTACCCGCCGTAAAGAGATTCGGCAGAAAATAAATCCTTATATTCGGAGAACCGTCAGCTGAGGTAGTCTTTAGTTCGCCCACAAGTGCTTTAAATTACTACAAAACACCCTTTAACTAAAGCCGATAATAAACTTGAGACGTCTGAATTTCTTTTAATTCTGTGGCATTTGACCGATAGTAGGACCTCTCAAGTGACTAACGCCCACCTCAGCAAGTACGACATCTTTGCAGACTCTTGAAGCAAGTAATGGGGAAAAACATAGTATATTTTGATTTGGAAACTCAGAAATCGGCTGATGAAGTAGGTGGTTGGAACCACATCGATCTTATGGGCATGAGCATAGGCGTAACCTTCAGCACCGAACGCGGAGATTACCGAGTCTACGCCGAATCTGAGATCGATGGACTGATTGAAGAGATACAAAAGGCAGATCTAGTAGTAGGATTTAACCAAATCCGCTTTGATTACAAGGTATTGGAGGGTTATTCAGTTTTTGATTTCACTCAAGTCCCTTCACTGGATATGTTGGTCGATTTGAACGAAAAACTCGGCCACCGACTCAAACTCGATTCCATCGCGCAAGCCACCTTCGGTTGTGAAAAAACTGCAGAAGGCATGCAGGCTATCGAATGGTACCGACAAGGTAAACTGATGGAAATTGCTGAGTATTGTTTGTATGATGTAAAGATTACTAAGATGGTTCATGAATATGGTCAGACCCACGGACACTTGTATTACACAAATAAATTTGGGAACAAACTTAAGGCAGAAATCGACTGGTAATCAAAGCGCTGCAGCAATTCCTTCGGCTAGCTTTTGCCGATAGGCCGATAAGTCAATCTGGCGTGACTCACTTGGATTAGAAAGATAACCCCCTTCAACGAGTATTGCTGGCCTCCTCTGTTCTTTGATCACACTCATGAAACGTATCCGCCTTACCCCACGATCAGGCATGCGGCATTTAAGCAGAATCTGGTTATGAACACGAGCAGCCAGCTGAAAACTTCTCTCATCCCAAGGATTATTCGGCAATAATGATGAAATTGGATCGGGATTACCACGCGTGAAGTGTGAAGGCATGCCTAATGGAGCAATACAGTAGGTTTCCAAGCCACGTACTTTCGCAGCAGCAGCATTGAAATGCAGGCTAATAAAAATAGATGCCCTAACTCTATCAGCAAATCGCACTCGTTCAGTCAGTGACATGGATTTGTCACCATTTCTCGTCAAATATACGCGCCATCCTTTTTTTTCCAAGAGAGGCTTCAAACGCTGAGCCCAATCCAAAGTATATTGTTTTTCATATTCCCGGTTGAAGGTGCTGCGTGTACCTTTATTGTCGCGACCATGACCTGCATCAATCACCGCAATTTTACCCATACTGGGCATTCCGGCAGCTAATGGCGCCAAGTGTTTTTTAATATCCAGATGATGTACATACAGACTTCCTCCGAACAGTTGAGGTCCAAATCCCATCCAGATCTGCATTCCTTGACAGGTGATCAACCGCCGTTTAGGCCGCAAATCAAACCGCATTCCTGAAATCACTAATCTGAAAAATTCGCCATCACCTTTCCGGATTTGCCCGTACCATCCTTTATGCGCTTTACCCCATAGTTCCAGCGATACCCATTTATCCTGCCCCACATTCACACTATATGATTTAGCCCTGCCTCCTTGATTCACGAGTTTCTCACCTGTTAAAATTACCGGTTGAGAAACAATAGGAGATCGTCTTGGGTCTTCTTTAGGAGGATTGAAATTAGGTGGTGCAGGCGGAATGAACCTCGGTAAGGTTGCCCGCACCCCCTGGGTCACCCGCTTGGCTTCTGTAACAGACGAAGCGGATCGGTTGTTCTCGTTGGAGTTGGTTCGCTCTACTCGCGATTGTGATCCAATACTATATCCATTTTGAGTATGGGTTGATGATGTCGAGTCACAGGATATCAACCCCATACACACCACTAAAGTGGCAATAATTAATCTTCGTTTGGTCAAGTGCACCTCCTTGTAGCGTCTCAAAAAACGCAAAATGCAGTCGGGAACCTACGAAAAACCCCTAGATAAGTCGAGGTTATTCACAATAGTTAATAACTTCTTGCGCCATTTAGCCCTTAAAATCCATGCTCAATCGCAAGTGAGAATTTTAGTCGCCATTACAGGTGCCAGTGGGGCCATTTACACTCAAAGGCTCCTTGATCGGCTTAATCCAGAACAGCATGAGGTTCATGTCATCACCAGCAGCTACGGTCAGGTAGTGATGCAGGAAGAGCTTCCCGAGGGGCTAAAACTAAACGAAGGAGTTCCTCTCCATGCAGCTAAGAGTATGAATGTGCCTTTTGCCAGTGGCTCCAATGCCTTTGATGCAATGGTCATATTACCCTGCACCATGGGAACCCTTGGTCGAATTGCCCATGGCTACAGTGAAGATGCCCTGCTACGTGCTGCAGACGTGATGCTGAAGGAAAACAAAAAGCTCATTCTTTGTCCCCGCGAAACCCCCCTTAGCTTGGTGCACATCAAGAATATGGAACTCCTGATTCAGGCAGGCGTTGTCCTACTTCCACCAAATCCTTATTTTTATTCTGGAGCTAGTACCATTGAAGAACTAGCCGATACGGTCGTCGCAAGGGTTCTGGATCACTTGAATGTCGACCATAATGTCTCTCCACGCTGGCCAGAAGAGCGCGACTAAACTTGTCATTTTCCCAGCAATAGCGCAGCTTGTGTGTGTGGCAAGAAAGGAGACAAGGCCCCAAACCGACGAGGAACATAAGGAACCAAACCTACTAGAAAAGTGGGCGGACTTTGTCAAAATTTCTCACACCGTTTTTGCCTTACCTTTTGCCTTATCTGCTACAGTTTTAGCAGCCCGCGCCCAACACGCTGGACTGGAGGAAGGCCTGCAGGAAACCCACATAGCCATGGAGCGCGGCTGGCCCGGCTGGAAACTATTTTTTTTGATTATATTGGCCATGGTGACTGCACGCACATGCGCCATGGCATTTAATCGTATTGTCGATCGTAAGTTCGATGCGCTTAACCCACGTACCAAAAACCGCCACTTACCTACAGGACAAATTTCACTCCTCAGTGCATGGACTCTTTGCCTATTTAGTGGAGCAATCTTTATCGGCACCACTTATGGAATTGATCAAATTCGCGAGTCGAATCAAGGTACACTAATCTGCTTCATGCTGTCTCCAGTAGCCTTACTCTTCATCTTGGGCTATTCTTTCACTAAAAGATTCACCGACTTCACACATATTTTTCTTGGGATTGCTCTGGCAATTTCACCCATAGGAGCTTGGCTGGCTGTTAATGGTTCTTTTGATTTTACCGGCTCAATCAAACACAGCGCCATCATCCCCACACTTTTAGCCATTATTGTAGTACTGTGGCTAATCGGTTTTGATACAATCTATGCAATTCAGGATTTCAAATTTGATCGCACTCATAAACTACACTCCATTGTCGTTCGCTGGGGACCAGATAACGCTTTGAACGTCGCTTTTTTCATACACATTATCATGCTGATCTTGATGTTGTTATTCGGAATTTTAGCAGGCTTCAAAATGTCCTATTGGATTGGTCTACTGGTCGTCTCCTGTTGCCTAGGATTGGAACACTGGATTGCCCGCAAACGCAGCTTGGACTGGGTACAGAAGGCTTTCTTTAATCTGAACGCCATTATTAGCCTTGTGTTTCTTACGATGGTGGTGACTGAAGTGAGTATCGTGCCCAAATTTATTTCGTGGAGGTTGTGGTAGTGGATTTTATGCTAAAAAAAAGCGAACTTCGCGGCCTCGCTGAAAAGATTGAAGCGGGTCAACGTCTCGAGACCGAGGATGCCTTGCATCTCTTTCGCACACCTGACCTGAACGCAATTGGCCGACTAGCCACGCTGGCTACCGAACGCAAGGTGGGCAACCAAGCCACTTATATCGTCAACCGCTACATCAATTATTCGAATTACTGTATTCTTTCCTGTCAGTTCTGTAGCTTCGCGCGAAAAAAACGTGATGGAGACGGATTTGAATTAACAGTAGATGAAATGGTCATTAAAGCTCAGGAAGGTCTCAAGCTCGGCATAACTGAACTCCATATCGTTGGTGGCCTTCATCCTTCTCTCCCTCTCAGTTACTATACCGATATGTTGCGAGCCCTCAAGGCGGTCGATTCAAAGCTACAGTTAAAGTGTTTTACAGCGGTTGAAATTTATCATCTTGCGCGCTTAAGCAAAAAAACGATGCCAGAGGTACTCACTACCCTCAAGGAAGCAGGATTGGATTCATTGACCGGCGGTGGAGCAGAAATTTTCCAGCAAGATGTCCGTGATACCATTGCCAAAGGTAAGGAAACGGCCGATGAATATCTGGAAGCCCACCGCACTTGGCATCAGCTTGGCGGCCGCAGCACCTGCACGATGCTTTTTGGTCATGTCGAAACTCTTGAAGACCGCATCAACCACCTAACACAACTACGCGATTTGCAGGATGAAACCGGCGGCTTCACAGGCTTCATCCCCCTGCCCTATCAACCTGAAAATAACTCGATCCCCGTCGCTCATCCACCTACGGGGAACGATATTCTGAGAACCGTCGCTGTCAGTCGGCTTTTCCTAGATAACTTCGACCATATCACCGCTTACTGGGTTGGGTTGGGTATGAAACTCGCTCAAGTTGCCCTGAGCTACGGGGCTGATGACCTTCATGGCACCATCGTCGAAGAACACATATTCAATATGGCCGGCGCAGATTCGGCCAATGGATTAACCGAAGCTTCTCTAGTAAAGGCTATTCGTGAAGCGGGTCGTGTGCCTGTACAACGTAATACTTTTTATGAACCTGTCCGGGAATGGACTGGGGAAACTCCTGAGGCTCCCGATGATTCCATTCCCGGCTCAGCACTGGAAGATAATCTCGCCACTGCATGAGCTCGACTGACAAGAAGATCGGCTCTGTTCCCTACCTTAATTCTGTACCGCTCACTTATGGCATTGAGAATGAGACAGACTTTGTAGTGCCTTCAGCATTGGCCGAGAAGTTGCGAGTCGGCGAACTAGATGCGGCTCTAGTCAGTATTACTGAAGCACTCTTCCACGATGGTTATGACATCCTTGACGGGGTTGCGGTCGCCTCCGATGGCCCGGTAAAAAGTGTCTTCCTTGCGCACCGTCAGCCACTGGGAAAAATCCATACCATTCATTGTGACACTGCCAGCTTGACCAGTGTGAATTTACTGCGGGTTTTATTGGGCGAACGTGGAATCAAACCGATTTTTAAACCATTGCCGGATTATGAACAGGCAATCCAATTGGATAACATACTTTTAATCGGCAACCCGGGCATTGATTTCCTGCGTGCTCCTTACGAACACAATATCTGGGATCTTGGATCAGCTTGGCAGGAACTAACCCAGCTCCCTTTTGTGTACGCTGTGTGGGCCCTACGCCGCGAGCAACATAATGAGGCTCTTCGAAATAAATTACTCTCGGCCAAAAAAAATGGCATTACAAACCTCACTGACATCATCGCTACCCACACCGATTATGACGCTGGCTTCCGCAAAGCCTACCTGAATGGCCACATACGCTATAATCTTGGTGACCGGGAAAAAGCCGGGCTCAATAAGTTTATTGAATTCTTAAAGATTCATGCAAACAAACCAATTTTTGATCCGGTATATGTTAAATAATCTTTTAACAAAGCAGGCTCGTCTCACTTGCAGACCAGATTCAATCCAAGTACTTTCTCAAGCGAATGATCTATGATCCTTCCATAGATGAACTCCTGCAGAAAACATGGGAAGGGAATCGAATTACACAAGACGAAGCCCTGCGACTTTACACGCTCCCACTGGAAACTTTAGGAGCTCTAGCACAAAAGCGGCGCGAGCTGGCTAAGGCTTCAGCCTATGAAGGCCGCGGGAACGAAATTATC
>CAJWKQ010000048.1 GCA_913041895.1 uncultured Verrucomicrobiales bacterium | reverse complement strand
TACGCGAACTGGATATTGGACCCGATGGCAACTGGACTGACGAAGGATTCGCCACACGATACGGTGCAGAACTGGCCAATGGTTTAGGAAACCTTGTTAACCGATCCCTCTCCATGCTCAATCGATACCGTGAAAGCATTGTGCCTAACCCGCATGATGAGTTAGCCAGTGAAGCGGTTGCCACGCGGGATAAATTGGTGGAGCAATTACGGGCTAATGAATTGCAGGCAGGATTAATGACTATCTGGAGTTACATCGCGCGCTTAAACCAGTATGTTGATGAGACAGCGCCTTTTAAGATGGCCAAAGACCCCAGCCAATCCGAACGATTGGGTGAAGTACTCTATAACTTAACCGAAAGCTGCCGTTTACTGGCAGTTTGGCTGCAGCCTTACCTACCCACTACCAGTCACCGGATTATGGAGCAACTTAATTTGCCAACAGATATGGTTAATATCGCCGAGTCCGGATGGGGTGAACTCACATCAGGACATAAGGTCAATAAACCTGAAGGACTATTTCCCCGAAGGGATAAGTAGATTACATTAAGGAGACCAGGTGCTATCAATAAGTTTGCGCAATTGAGCAACTTTCTTTCTATTTGCCTTGGCTAAATTCTTTGTTTCAAAGGGATCCTTTGCTAAATGATAGAGTTCTGTTTCGCCAGTTCCTCTTGCCCCTTTCCCTGCTCTTGTCGTTACATTTTCCTTATGTGGCAGAATAAGTTTCCATCCATCTTGAATACCCCACCGATACGTTAAGTTCTTTGCGGGGTTATGGGTGTCCACTGCGTTATGCAGGAAGATTTCCCCATACAAGAATTTGCGCGCGTTAATGGTTTTTTCATCCAGTAAATCCAGCCCTTGCATGTCCTTGCTTGGCTTGAGTCCCACTGCATTCAGAACCGTTGGAACCATGTCGATACTGGAAACGGGTGTGGCAGACATGGCCGGTTTTACTTTGCCTGGCCAACGAACCATAATGGGGGTGCGTGTGCCGCCGTCATATTGGCTGCGCTTGCTTTTCATATCATAACCACGGGCATTGGGGTTCTGAATCCAGCCGTTGTCGGTGACGTAAATGAAGATGGTGTCTTTACCGAGGCCTTTTTCGTCGATGTGACTCACCAATTGACCCACTGTTTCATCAAACCATTCCACCATGGCATAGTAGCGGGCAATATGCGGCGAATCCACCTTGGCGGCGTATTTGTCAAATAATCGCTTGGGTGGGTTGTGAGGAGTGTGGGGCAGAAAAGGCGCGTACCAAATAAAGAAAGGTTTATCTCCTGCTTCTTCGATAAAATCGAAGATGGGCTTCATGCCTTCCCTGCCAATGCGCAACCCCTCGTCGCCATGTCTGCCGCGACGCTTGGGGTCGCCATGAGTCATGCCGTGAGTAAAGCCTCCTCGGGAGTAATGCCCTTGCCACCACTTGCCGCTTTGATGGCTTACGTAACCCTTTTCTTTAAGAAGCCTCGGAAGCGAAGGCCCTTTGTCGATTAGCGCCACCTGCTCAGCAAAACGTTTGGCATACTCAGCGGAACGTTTGCCTTCTGCAGGAATGGGTGGCTCATTGCCCGTGATCTTGTTTTGGTGCGGATATAAACCCGTAATCATCGTGGCTAATGAAGGGCAACACAGGCTGCTGGGCACATAACCGTGGGTATAGGTAAGGCTCTCCTTTGCAAGTTTATCAATATGAGGGGTTTCGATAATCTTGTGGCCCATGAAGCCGTAGTCTGTCCAGGTGTGGTCGTCGGAAATGATGTAGACAATATTGGGTGATTTGGCAAAAACCAGAAAAGGGACGAGTGTGGCAAGCAATAAAAATACACGGTGCATGCAGGAAATTTGCAGCAAGTTTCACCGGTTCGCAAGCATAGGCACTTGAGAAGAAGTAAATCTTCAGCTATATTGTTCATACCCTGCCGGGCCGCGCAAGGTTACACGCCCTGGAAGGTAATTAATAAAAATGGGGCCTTGCCTTCGATGCTGGCCGTCAGGCCTTGACTGGAAGTCGTAAGGTGTTGATTCGGCCCCACCTTGGAATCATCGTTCCTTGGGCCTTGTACGCGCGGTTTGGGCAGGGTTTTTTGTGCCGCTTGCCTCTAATGTGTGTAAACTAACTCCGTGCCTGAAGGAGATTTATTCAGCAAACAGTCGGGAAACACAAAAGGGAATCAAGAGCCCGAACACGCTGCCAACAGCCAAAAGGCACCCTTGGCTGCGAGAATGCGTCCTCGTTCGCTGGATGAATACTCAGGTCAACAACACATCCTAAAACCCGGTATGCTATTACGCAGGGCTATTGAATCAGATCGCATTCAATCACTTATTTTTTACGGACCACCCGGCACAGGCAAAACATCACTGGCTCAGATAATTGCAAATCACACCGAATGCAAATTTGTGCGTTTAAGCGGAGTCGAAAGTAATGTTTCAGAAATGAGAACTGTTTTAAGCGGGGCTGCAAACCGCCTGGAGAACACGGGGCGCCCTACTCTACTATTCATTGATGAAATCCATAGGTTTAATAAATCTCAGCAGGATGTGTTACTGCCAGACGTTGAGGGTGGAGCGATCAGGTTGGTGGGTGCCACAACTCATAATCCCTTCTTTTTTGTTAATTCACCACTTGTATCGAGGTCGCAGATTTTCGAACTTAACCCGCTAAGCGAATCGGATATTTTAACATTATTGAAACGCGCCTTATCCGATCAAGAGCGTGGCTTGGGGCATTTGAATATGAAGGTGTCTACTGAAGCCCTTCAACATTTAGCATTGGTTTCAGACGGGGATGCACGTAAAGCGCTTAATTCTCTTGAGATTGCATCTTTAACCACTCCCCATGATGGTGAAGGCGTTATAGAGGTAACTATTAAAGTTGCAGAACAGTGCATACAGAAAAAAGCCGTGGTGTATGACGGGGATGGAGATCAACATTACGACACTATTTCTGCCTTCATTAAATCCATCCGCGGCAGTGACCCTGACGCTTCTCTATACTGGCTGGCCAAGATGATTCACGCTGGAGAAGATCCGCGCTTTATAACGCGTCGACTTATGATTAGCGCCTCTGAGGACATAGGGCTGGCTGACCCGATGGCATTAGTGCTTTCTGTCTCAGCTCATCAGGCCGCTGAATTTGTTGGTTGGCCTGAGGCACGAATACCGATAGCCGAAGCCACAGTCTATTTAGCCACGGCTAACAAAAGCAACAGTGCCTATATGGCAATTAATTCGGCATTAGATGAGGTGAAAAATGGGCGGACGATTCCTGTTCCGAAACATTTGCGTGACGGCCATTACTCGGGATCCAAAAGACTGGGGAACGGAGAAGGTTACAAGTACTCACACGATTATGACGGACACTACATAAATCAGGATTATCTTGGGGTTGACGCACGCTTCTATGAACCAACTGAACAAGGCGTTGAAAAGAAGATAAAAGACAGGGTTTTGCATTGGAGATCACTGCAAGAGAAGGCAGAGACTGATGGGAGTTAAAGAGGAAAAAGCCAAGGTTCGCTCAGAATTAGGCACTATCAGGATTAGGCCCGACGAGCGCAAGAAAGCATCCGATTTAATCTGCAAAAGGATATCGTCCCTGGATGAATGGATGTCTGCGAAAACGGTTCTATTATATGCGCCACTGCCAGATGAACCGGATATTTTATGTCTTATAGACTACTCAAAGACTATTTGTTTCCCGAGATACAACGCAGACCGCACTTATGAAGCAGCAGCTGTAAATCATTTAAACGACCTCGTGCCTGGAAAATTTGGCATCTTGGAGCCATCAGATAGATGTAATAAACTAAAACCTACTGAAATTAATTTAACACTAGTTCCAGGTGTTGCTTTTGACAAAGACATGAACCGCCTTGGGCGTGGTAGAGGGTTTTACGATCGTTGGCTAATGGATCTTTCGAGCAAAAAGATTGGGGTGGGATTTGATCACCAGCTTTTAGAGGTTGTCCCCACAGAGCCTCATGACGCTAAGCTCGACGTGATAGTGGTTCCATCACAAGCAACGTTCATATAGGAACATTTTTTGGTTATCTTCGACGTTGACCGCCCCCAAGTATGCCAGGAACACTGCCTGGTTCCGCCCAGGGTCTAGCAGATGTATTATCAGGGTCGGTGCCATTGCATCCTGTAGCATGAATTAACATCAGTGATCCAAATAAGATCAAACAAAGGCCGAAGATCAGAGGGTTATATTTATCTTTATTCATTATATGGGGTCATTTGGTCTTAAGTATAGGCGTTGATATTTTTCCGGGCCGCAATGGCTCTTCGAAGGGAAATTTCAATTTTTCCGATTTAATTTCATTAGCTCGCTTTAGGGATTGTATCTCCTCGGGGGTAAGGCCGGCAGCAGAAAAAAGTTTCAACTTCTCAGTTGCCACCTCCAGCTCCCTTTTATGTTTTGCTAAGGTAGCCCGCTGAGCTATATTTAAAGTACGAAGAGTATCATTTTCTTGGTCAATTTGTTCTGATTTTGACACTTTCTCCAGAGCCGTCTTCAAATCTTCCTTAAGTTTTACGCCCGACATTACAGCAGCCGTAGTCTTCGTTCTTGCCGCAGCCATTTCCTTGGATGCAATTTCCAAATCTTCGCGAGCTGATGCCAGCTCGTTACTGGAATTAGACAAATTATTTAAAGTTGCCTGAAGATCAGCAGTGAGTTGAAGGATTTTCTTTTCTGATTGAATATTCTCCTCGGCTGCAGCCAGCATTTTCCTTTTTTGATTATTAATTTCGTTCTGGGAATCCGCAATTACAGCCATTGAATTCTTCTTTCCCAGTAACAGATATCCTGATGTAGCTAATGAGCCAATCAACAAAACAACCAAGACAATAAGCGCAGCCTTCACATTAATTTGATTTCAATATTTTATCACCCGGCTGAAGCTGCTGCCGTGTAAACTCCTTGACAGCATCAGCTATTGAAACTGTGGGCTGAGTTTGCTTTATTTTTACTTTTCCAACTAGATTTCCTGCACGCACAACATTAAACACATCTCCAGCCTTAACCCCATGATCAGCACCCCTGTTGATGACATAAAAATTAAATTTGGGATCAAAGCTTGCTATCGTTCCCATTTCAGCTCCCTTCTGTGGCTTAGGCTTGGGTGGTTTCGAGTTACCGCCCTGCCCTCCTTGCCCATTTGGGTTCTTAGGTTTGGATGTAGCCTTTTTCTTCCATTCGCGCACCTCCTCGACCGTGCCTAATGCCTGATAATCAGCCAATGTTGTTTTCAGTTTGGTATTTTCCTGTGCAAAACCAGTTGCCTCGGTCAGCTGCGACTGCAGTTTTGCCGCTTCTGTTTGAGCGGTAATTAAATCATTTTCTGCAGTTTGTCTTTCGACTTTAGCTGTCGCCAGCTCTGCATCGGCAGCAACCCATTGATTACTTATTGCAGCAAATTGCTGGCCTGCGATGCCTAATTGCTCCTTCAATTGTTTATTTGCGCTCTCTAACCCACTAGTATTCTTTCCGGTATCCGCAGCTTTGGTAAGCGCATCATTTTTCGCTGTCTCAGCTTCTTTTAAGTCTCCTTTTAGACCCATGCCAAATACTATGCCTACTATTCCAGCTACGATGTTGAGCCCCAACATTATCTTCGTAATTTTACCCATATAAAGATTGCTCCTCTTAAGGGAAACTAATAGTAAAATGGATCAATGTCAATTGCGCCAGAGACGCAAGATGCCAGCGTTATCTCCTTAAGCACCTAAAGCGTAATATTTAACGCTATTCTTCGGGCTTTTGCGGCGGCTTTATGAATGGAACAGGCGGGTCTTCTAAAGATGCAGGGTCGGGCTTTTCTTTGTCTTTCAATAATTCATCTTTTTTCTTCAAAATAGACTCAATCGTAAAAGCACTGACTCGATATACGTGCTTATTGAAAGCAGCCTCTTTTTCTAGCTTTTTTCGAAGAGTGGCCTGAGTTTCCGACCATTGTTCATCTAGGCCTGCCTTATCTTCAGGCTTTTCTTCTTTTGAGGGAGTTCGTTTATCAGGAAAAGATCCAGTCGTTATTATCTGGATAATTCGATCACTACCAGAAGCGGTTTGCCCTACTTTTACCAAATAACTAAAACCATCAAAAGTACTGATTTTTATCTGTGTTGTATTGTTATCAATTTGGATCTTCTCAGATTCCGTTGCTAAATCATTAAATGAAGGTGAGCTAAGTGGTGACGTAGGCGCGCTTGTCGTATCCAAAACTTTTCCTTCTGGGATTTTCCCTAACATCTTCCATTCGCCAACATCGCTTGATTTGGTGATCTTCCAAGAGTTAGTCGATTCATTATCGGGATAGCTCACCTCAATACTGCTCGGATTATCAATCTTCACAAAATTCTTATTAAGCCAGTCACTTGGCTCGGTTGTCGCATTGCTAAATGTCTGATCAACAACGGCAATTTCACTACGCTGGTTATTAATCATTACAAAACGTCTATCCGGGAAACCTCCGAAACCCTGTTGTGCGCCTTGATTCTCTGATCCCGGCGCAGACATTTCTTTACCCAGATGTAGAGAATGAATGATCTTCCCATCTGCTCCGTGTAACGCCACCCTCGTCGCTGAATTTGCAGATGCGTTGTCGGGGTCAAGGAGTCCTAATCTCCCCAATTGGCCCTCTCCGGCAGTCAATTCGCGGAGCACCTTCATATCTTTAAATTCCCGGACAAATTTTTCAATCCGATCTGGGTCTGCTGGATAACTAGCCCGGTTCACTACAATCCACTCCTTATCTGCCCGTTTTAAAGTGAGAGTGTCTTTGGACTGATCGTTGTTTTTGGTTATTACAATTGATCCGATTTTAGACAAAGGCATATCACTCATCGGCTCTTTACCTATTATTATTGATGTTGAGGAGTCGCCGCCCTTGATAATCAAACCAACAGCAATAAGTACAATAAGTACAATTCCTGAGACTAATAGATTGTTGGACTTTCCTGTATTCATCTTGCAGTGCTTGTTTTTCTATTTCTAAGTGTTATTCCTACGCCGAAAAATGCTACCACTAACGGCATTGCTCCAATGCTAGCCCACTTGATTCTATTTCTCAAAGAATCAATCGCCTGTCGCCTCTGCTTTTTTATTCGTCTTATTGCTTTTCTTGCACGATCTTTGGCTTCTTCCGCGGCAGCTTGACTTTGTTCTAGCTTTTTACGGTCTTCTTCAGAAACGCGGAGTTGAATTATTCCAGATTGGCCTGACTGGAGAGCATTTTGCAACTGATCCTGCAACTTATTAGCCACATCCTGTGCCTTGTCTTCTGCCTCATGTAGCTCTTTTTCAGTTATTTCCAATTCCTTGCGTATCTCGGCAGTGGCTTTTTCTTCCATTTCATTAAGCTTCTTCAATGGGCGGCTTCGATTAGTTAAACTCCTAATATTTATCAGGTCTTCATCGCCGGTAAGATAGTCGATCGTGTTTAAAACAAAGTTAAAATTACTATTTCTAAAACCCCTAAATTGATCGAGTTGCTGGTTTGTATCATGAATGAAATCCACATCCCCCATTAGGACTACTACAGGACTCGCTCCTTCCCTTACTACCCTTAGTGCATTATCAGGCGCTTTTTTATTTGTTCCGTTTTCATCACCTTCCAATTGTGGCTTATCGGGATCGCCTTCAGGGAAAGCGCTTCTGAAATCACCAGACAACTTCAATGCTAAGATACTTTTTCCTTCGGTCGGCTCAAAAGATTTTGCGATATTGCCTTGGGCCTGCTGAAACACAGGAAGAGGTAGTAATGCTCCAGTCCGAGGGCTGTCTATGAGCGCTGAATTTGTAGAGCTATGCAATAAAGGTACTAGTTTAGGCGTGTTTGATTTATTTATATTTGTCTCTGGAATAAACGCGCCAAAGTGAATTCCGCAAAGGGGGCCAAGATTCCTCATGATTGGGTCATCTTCATTATGACCTTCAGTCTGGATATCGATTGTAGTCGGCCAAGACTCTCCACTCTGACGTGGTCTCAATGCAAATCCCACATCTGCAACAACACGATTGGCAGTAAAATTGACTCCCCATGCAGGCAATAGTTTATCCAGATCCGAACTACTGCCTGTTGGAGGGGAAAATCCACCCATTGGACCCTGGTCCAAAGCGTGGTTTGAATCCAGAAAAGCAAACACTTTTCCGCCCCTAAGTATGTATTGATCAATCGCAAATTGTGTTTTTTCGCTAATTAGCTTCGGGTGGACGAGGATTAATAGATCAATACGCCCATTTTCCTCGATGGATGATGCGCTCATTTCAATAGTCTTCACGTTTGATTGACCGTAGGTGGCTTGTAGTTGACGCATAAATAGCCATGGAGGCGCCGGACGTTGGCCTCGCATCATTTGAGGTGGAAGATTTGGCGGAAAACCACCGTTAATCTGCAATGGTGACATCACCCCGATGACAGGGGCCAGGGAATCATCCTTCATCAGTCTCGTAATAGCTGATGATATTTCATACTCTAAAAGTGATTCAGGCTTAAGCCCCCCGACGCGCCCCCCGGGACCCTGTTCAAGCAAGCTAACCATCTCTGACTTATCGGCATAGCTTAAGGTCAAACCAATATATGCAAATTCATCCAGTCCTATTTGCATGCGCGATATGTTGTCCTGTTGAGCTAACTCCTCCTCATCTGTGTCAGGGAGTGGATTAATATTATTGAAAATTAAACTACCCTTACTTGCCTGTTCATACTCCTGCAATAATTCAGAAACTCTGGATGCATATTGCCTGACAAAAGGCGAGATACGATCGTCACCTCTAGTAAAGTATAGCCTTGCGTCAATCTTGAAAGCATCTGGGTCACTATCGCGCTCCTTATTAACTCGTTGAAGTATATTTTTTGTGCCGTCTGAAAGCGTATGGATATTGTCTTTGGTGAGATCCCACTTACCTTGAAAAGAGAGTGATATAAAATTAACAACCACTAAAGTTCCGGCTAATACTAAGACTTGAGCTCCTGCAAAGCCAAAAGCTTGCGCCGGTTTACTCTCTTGGCCTCCACGAATTATTACTGTTGTAACAGCTAGGGTAAATAGGATTACGGATAAAAAGAATATAAAATCGCGAAACAGAAATACTCCTCTTTGGAGAGCTTCAAAATGACTCATAACGCTGAAATTGGCTATTAGATCAACTATGAATTCATTTCCCGGAAAAAGACCTTGAATAAAATCTGTCACTGGCGGAAAGCCCGCTAAAATCGTAAAGAGACAAAGTAAAACTGATATAACAAAACTAATGACTTGATTGCGAGTTAACGCCGAGGTCATGGAGCCAATGCCGAGATAAGCACCCGCCATCAAGGCGCTGCCAATGTAACCACACAGAATAGCTCCATTGTCAGGTTCTCCTAGAATGTTTGGTATTAGCCATATCGGAAAAGTGAGAATGAGGCATACAATTAAAAAAGCCCAAGAGGCCAGAAACTTGCCAATAACCGCTTGTCCCGTAGTTATTGGCAGAGTCAGCAGTAATTCCAAAGTACCCGTTCGCTTTTCCTCAGACCACAATCGCATGGCAATGGCTGGCACCAAAAACAGATACAACCAAGGGTGCCAGAGGAAAAATGATCCAAGAGAAGCTTCGTTCCGTGAGAAGAAATCTTGGCCCACCATGAAGGTAAAAAAACCAGACACCAACAGAAATATTACCAAAAAAACATACGCAACCGGGGAAGTAAAGTATGCACCGAATTCACGTTTAGTAATTACTAATATATTTCGAAATACGCTCGAACTCATATTAAGCAGCCTCCTTTTGCTGGGTATCGGCTATTGTTAGATCACGGAAGAGGTCTTCTAGCTTTCCTGTAGCACTTTGTGCAACGAGTTCAGATGGCGTTCCGTTTGCGACTATCTTTCCTTGATCAATGATTATGGCCCTTGTGCAAGCGGCATCAACTTCCTCCAATATATGTGTAGAAAAAATAATGGCTTTAGTTTCGCCGAGTCTTTTAATGAGCTGCCTGGCTTCATGTTTTTGATTCGGGTCCAATCCGTCAGTCGGCTCATCTAATATCAATACTTCTGGATCATGTAAAAGCGCTTGAGCCAAACAAGTGCGATGACGGTAGCCCTTTGAAAGTGTGTCTATTGTTTGATGCTTTACAGGACTCAAAAAACAAACTTCCATAGAATGATCCACAGCCTTATTACGGTTAACTCCACTCAAACCCCTAACTTCAGCTGCGAATTGCAAAAAACCATGCACAGTCATATCCGGATAGGACGGTGCGTTTTCTGGAAGGTAGCCCATGAGGGCTTTAGCCTCTTCTGGATTTTGAACTATGCTGTATTTTCCAATTTCAGCATCGCCTTCATCAGGTATAATGAAGCCAGTGATCATACGCATTGTCGTTGATTTGCCGGCTCCATTGGGCCCCAAAAACCCAAGGACCTCCCCTTTTCCAACTTCAAAACTCAGGTTATCTACGGCGATTTTCTCGCCAAAAGTTTTTCGAAGATTTTGCGCCTTAATCATAATTCAGTAAAAAAATCGGGCGGAAATTATACATCATATTAAAAAAAAATCAACCCCCCGAGCACCATTAAATGGACATTAAATAATGGAGATAAAATCTTAGAATCAGTCCAAGCCCTTCAATTCGGCTTGAATTTTAGCCTTCACATCGCCTTCGGTATCTTCGATTTTACCGGCTTGTCTTAGGTATTTCTGAGCATTCTTCTTATCATTCAAAGCACCATATATCTGGCCCAAGTGAAGGAGTATTTCAGGGTCTGGCTCATCTGAATTCTTAAGTGCTTTTAATTGCCATTCTAAAGCATTTTTAAATTCCCCTTTCCTGAAGTACACCCATGCGAGGCTATCTTGATATGCGGGGTTGTCTGGACTTTCTTTCAAGGCTCTCCTAATAAATTTTTCAGCTTCTTTAAGGTTTTCGTTTCGGTCTGCCCACATATAACCGAGGTAATTAAGCGCAGTAGCGTAATCTGGCTTCATCTCGATAGATTGACGAAAAAACTTTTCCGCATCTTTATACTTTTTTGCCCTCTCGGCAGTCGACCCGAGCTGGAAATAAAGAATATGTGTTAAGCGATCTGGCTCTGCCTTTTTCGCCAGTTTTTCCGCTTCCAGTAATTCTGTATGAGCATTTAGATATTCCTTTTTTTCCAGCTGAATCATAGCGGAGAAATAGGCCTGCATGAAATTAGGGTTAAATCGGGACTGAGCCTTGTTTAACGCCTCTTGAGCTTCGTCAATTTTATCTGCGGCTAGCAACGATGAAACCAAGTCATAATATACTGATTCCATTCTGGAATTCAATTTTATGACCTCTCGGTAATGTTTTTCTGCTAAGCCATATTCTTCTTTATCCATTGCTATAGCAGCAAGTAATTGATGCCCCCTCCAGTTGCGCGGGAACTTTTTTGTCATAGCCTCCAAGTGTAGTTTGGCCTGGTCTAAATCACCCGCCAATGCATGTTCTCTTGCGGTCTCTAGAAGGATTTCTGCATTGTCCGGCAATGACTTGAGTAACGATTCCATGGCTTTGGCCGCTTGCTTGTGCGCTCCGGCCATCCTGTACGCCTGCGCAATTTGACCCAATTGAACAGGCTTCTCGGGCTTGTCCCCCCGAGCATTATCTAAAAGCTCAATGATCTTAGGTTTGAGGTCTTTTCCTGCGTCTTTTTCTATGGAGAGGTATCCAGCCATCATTAATGCAAGTTCAATTTTAAATAGGGCCGACACTTCCTTTTGAGCAAGTGCTTTATCTATCACATTCCGAATCTGATCTTTTCGCTTCTCTCCTTTCTGTAATTCATAGCGAAATATTTGCATCATTGTCTTATAACCGACTATGGACTTTGGTGATTTCTCGATCGCCAGATTGGCAGATTTCTTGGCTAGATCTGGCTTCTTTTTTTCCAGGTAACTCGCAGCCAATAAACCATGTAATTCTACGGAAGCTGACGGATTTTTAGTTGCCTCAACTAGCAGTTTAAACGCTTTATCTCGTTGCCGATTTACAACAAGTCTCTGCACCACTTCCATCACTACTTTTTTATCAGAAGGATTGGCTAGAGCTGCCTTGTAGTATTCCTCTAGTGCTTCCTGCTCTTCACCCCTCTCCAAGTGGGCCTGAGCGGCAGCTAAATGGCTTAGAGCCTGAAATTCGCGCTCTTCTTCAGTTTTTTTTGTTTCAGGCTCCTTTTGCTGTACTGCCTCATTATCCGTGCTGGATTTTATAGCAGACTTTTTTGTGGAGAGCTGGGCAGGATCTGCTTGGACACAGCCCATTGAAACCACCAATAAAGCAAGTAGGCAGACAGCACTATCTAATACAAATCTCATGGGCCGCTAATTGGGCCACACGAAAGGTAAATATAAAAGCGCAAACTTAATAGTCGCCGGAAACTCTCTGGCTACCAAGTACGCTTCTTATGACGGTTGGAACGTGAGGCCTTGCGTCTTTTGTGTTTATTGATCTTGGCTTTACGCCGTTTCTTTAATGATCCCATTATTTATCTTAGGTTATTAGTCGGAGTATTTAATAAATTACTTTATTTAGAGGATATTCAATTATCCCCTCAGCGCCTGAAGCCTTGAGTTCAGGGATAATCTCCCGAACAACATGCTCGTCAATTACCGTATCAACCGCAACCCACCCATCCTGCGAGAGTTGATTCACTGTGGGATTTCGAAGAGAGGGAAGCTTTACCAGAAGATCGTTTAGGTTCTCTTGTTCTATGTTAAGTTTTAATCCGACCTTTCTTTCAGCGTCGATTGCCCCACGTAAAAGCAACGCCATTTGCTCAATCTTATCGCGTTTGGCCTTATTGGCCCACGCTTTCCTGTTGGCAATTAAGCGCGGCGTACTGCTCATAAGCTCATCTATTATTCGCAGATTATTGGCGCGCAAACTGTTACCCGTTTCTGTTACCTCTACAATTGCATCAACCAGCTCATGGGCCTTGACCTCAGTTGCTCCCCAAGAAAACTCGACGTCAGCTTTTACCCCGTTTGACTTAAGCCAGTTTTTAGTGATCTCGACAACTTCGGTAGCAATCAACTTCCCCTCCAAATCTTTGACCGAGACGATCTTTGAACTTTCCGGCACAGCAAGCACCCATCTAGCAGGGCGGCTTGTTGCTTTACTAAAGAGAAACTCGCCTACCTCATGAACGTCAGATCCATTTTCTTGAATCCAATCTAAACCTGTAATTCC
Organism: uncultured Verrucomicrobiales bacterium; assembly: GCA_913041895.1. Taxonomy (GTDB): domain Bacteria; phylum Verrucomicrobiota; class Verrucomicrobiia; order Limisphaerales; family UBA1100; genus UBA1100. The sequence continues at coordinate 4,327 of CAJWKQ010000048.1, read as the reverse complement.
GCAGTCTAGATATCCGCGCTCCACATAAATACTCATTTCCTGCGCGCGAATCGTGCGAACTTCTAGGTGCTCGTCATCTACGTAAGGCAAGTAAGAACGACTATTAACACGAATATTCCACCCTGCCTTAGAAAGCTTCTCTACCGTAGCATCTTGAAGACTACCCTTAGGCAGTCCAAAACGAACGATTTCCTTATCTTTACTCATTTATGGGCTTCCCGTTAACGGAACGGGAGAAGCAGAAAAATTCTGCGCGAGCCCGATGATTTGCCATTGTTGACGGTCAAAAGCGAACTTTTTTTCAATATTTTAGCTTCCTGATGAAATCGCCATAAAGGTTCTACGACCCTTCTTGGCTACTTCTCCTCTGGCAATAGTAGCAATTGCTTCAGGGTATATTTTGTGCTCAACTTCATGAATTCGATCTAAAAGTGTTACAGACGTGTCATCATCCTTAACTCTAACGATATCTTGCAAGATAATTGCACCGGAGTCGATGCCTCGGTCAACAAAATGCACGGTTGCGCCGGTAATTTTTACCCCATGATCTAATGCCTGCTGGCACGCATCAAGTCCGGGGAAAGAAGGAAGAAGCGAGGGATGGATGTTTATAACCTTCCCTTCGAATGACTTTAACAGCCCCCCTCTTAAGATCCTCATAAAACCTGCAAGCACGATCAGGTCAACACCAGCATCTGACAGCGCGGAAACATATTTGTCTTCAGCTGCACCATCTAGCTTAGTTTGATATGAGCCAGGATCAATAAATCGACTATTAATATCAAGTTGCCGAGCGTGTGAAAGGATTGATGAATCTTCAACATCACTGATCACAATACTAATCTCCGCAGGAAGCTCGCCACCTTCTATTGCTGAGTTAATGGCGAGAAAATTCGTACCGCAACCTGACCCCAGAATCCCTAAGCGAAGTTTACCAGATTGCCTCATGGGCATGAAATTTACCCAAGTCAAATAATAGCCGCAAAACAAATCCATTGCCCTTAAAAGATCCAATCATTAAGTTTCAGGCATGCGGATTCTGACAAAGTTTTCCTGCGCGCTGCTATTGAGCGTAATGATTCTTTTATCGGCGGAAATACAGCCTCCTGGTGAAAGACCTATCTCAATAGGTGCCCACGCGTTAGTGGGAGGACGAATCATAATCAAGCCCGGCGTTCTGATTAAGAATGGAACGATCATTATTAGAAATGGGCGAATTGGATCAGTTTTTGAAACCGGCAAACTACCAATTCCGCCAGATTGTCGACTGCGGGCAATGGATGGCAAAACAATCTACGCAGGATTCATAGATCCTTACCTATCTTTAGGAGACGATATAGCTAATCCGGTATCAAATCGATGGACAATCCCTATTGACGCACGCTCAAGTATTAATTTCAAAGGCTTGCCGACCACCAAGAAAGATATGGGAGATAAAGGCCCCGGTTATGAAATTGCAGAAATACGCCCTCAGTACAAGGTTTCTGACACTTTCTCAACAAACGAAAAAGAATTTTCTGCTTTACGAGAGCTTGGTTATACAACGGGTAACTTTATACCGACGGGTGGTATTATTAGGGGCAGTAGTACTTCCGCATTACTGGGACAAGGAGACCCGAATAATCTCATGCTTGCTCCATCTACAATGCAGCACATAGCCTTCAGTCCGGCAAAAAACTATCCTAAGTCACTTATGGGTGTTATTGCGGCCATTAGGCAAACATTTTTCGACACAATACACTTTCAAAAAATGCGGACTTGGACTGAGCAAAACCAAAATCTCAGGAGGATGGAGTACAACCCAGCTCTAGCAGCAATGGAGATCGTTATTAAACCCGATAATAAACAGCGAGTTGCCGTGGAAACAGGGAGCGTATTAATGATTGCCCGAACCGCAAAGCTTTCCGAGGAATTGGGTTTTGACCCGATTATTGTCGCCACCGGACAAGAATGGAGAAGGCCTGAGATACTGAAAAAATATAAATTTGATTATATTCTACCGGTAACATTCCCTTCAGCTCCCGATTTACCTGATGAAATGGATTGGAACATGGTTTCCTTAGACCAATTGCGCGCGTGGGATTGGGCTCCAGAAATCCCAGCGTTACTATCGAGAAATAATCGGGAGTTTTCGTTTACAATGCATGGATTAACGAATCGGAAATCATACCGTAAAAACATTCAAAAATCTCTTGAAAGAGGCCTCCCTGAAAAAACTGCACTAGCTGCTCTAACTACTCACCCTGCAAGATTACTGGGAATGAGTTCACTTTTAGGAACCATTGAGAAAGGAAAGTTAGCTAATTTAACGATTATTGACGGTGAAAGTTGGTTTAATCCAGAAAACCAAGTTGCCGGTGTATGGATTGAAGGCCGCTATTTCCCAAGCCAACCTGTGTCAGCAAAAAAAGAAGAGGATAAAAAACAAAAACATATAAAAATAGAGCCTTTAACTGCAAAAACCCCAAGCGATTATAGTGGTGTATTAAAAAATCCTCCCAATATCATTATCAGGAATGCAACCATTTGGACTTCTAGTCAAACCGGCATTCTCTCCAATGCCAACATGCATATCAAAAACGGACGAATAGCCGCAATCGGTCCAATTTCAAGCCTGCCTGACTCACCTGACACTTATGTTATTGACGCTAAGGGGCGCCATGTTACGCCTGGATTAATCGATTGCCATAGCCATAGCATGATTCTTGGCGGAGTAAACGAAGGCACTCTCCCCTCAACTGCAATGGTGCGCATTAGTGATGTCGTTAACTCTGAAACTGAAAATATTTATCGGCAACTTGCCGGAGGGCTAACTGTCGCAAATTTACTTCATGGATCAGCCAATCCAATTGGAGGGCAAAACGCAGTAATCAAATTACGTTTTGGGGAGCTTCCTGATGCCATGATATTTACGAATGCACCAGCTGGCATCAAGTTTGCTTTAGGGGAAAATGTAAAACAATCCAATTGGGGTGATGATAGAAAAACTCGATTTCCGCAAACGCGAATGGGCGTTAAAACTTTTTTCAACAACAGGTTTATCAAATCCCGACAATACTTGGAGAAAAAAAATAATCCCAAAATAAATAACCAAGAACCACAACGACGGGATTTAGAATTGGAGGCCATTGGAGAAATTATTGAAGGAAAACGCTTAATTCACTGTCACTCTTACAGGCAAGATGAAATGTTGATATTTTTGAGAACAATGGAGAGGTTCGGTGTTCAAGTCGGCACTCTTCAGCACGTTCTTGAAGGCTACAAGATTGCAGATGAAATAGCATCCCATGGTGCTGGCGCCTCAAGTTTTTCAGACTGGTGGGCTTATAAGTTCGAAGTTTACGATGCCATACCCTATAACGGATCGCTGCTTCACGAACGCGGTGTATCGGTAAGCTTCAATTCAGATTCTTCAGACCTTGCAAGACGAATGAATCTTGAGGCAGCAAAGGCGGTAAAATACGGGGCTGTTAGCGAGGAGGAAGCTCTAAAATTTGTTACAATCAACCCTGCGAAACAGCTCCGAATAGACAAATGGGTAGGATCACTGGAAATTGGAAAAGATGCGGACTTTGTCATCTGGAATGGCCACCCTCTCAGCACACAAACGCTTTGTGATGAAACATGGATCGAAGGCAGGCAGTATTACGATCGCTCAAAATCAGCATCACGCACGAAGGCATTGGCTGATGAACGTAAAACCCTGCTCACAAAGTTACGCTCAAAAGATGGAGGTGAGCAAACTGAAGTTTCGGGCAGGGCATTATTTTTCAGACAAGCACTAGAAAAAGCACACCTGCTAAATAACTGCTATGAATGCAAGAAAGGTAAACCATGAGAATTCTACTAGCACTCGTTGTAATCGCTTCATTCACTAAAGCTGAAACAGTCCTCTATCGGGCTGCGGCGATCTATCCTGCAGATAGGGAAATGATAAAGGGTGGCCAAATGTTAGTTAAGGATGGGGAAATTATCGCGATCGGAACAAAGCTGGCAACGCCTGAAGTCTTCCGGGAAATAAACCTAGGTGAATTGCAAGTGTACCCCGGGCTTATTGCCGCAACAACCTCTCTGGGGCTGACTGAGATTAACGCTGTTCGAGCAACGCAGGACACTTCCGAAGTTGGTGAATTTACGCCCGATGTCGAGGCGTGGGTTTCAGTTAATCCAGATTCCGAGCTTATACCTGTTGCTCGAGCTAATGGATTCACTCACGCGCTGGTTGCGCCAATGGGCGGGACAGTTACCGGCACATCAGGGCTGATAAAAACCGATGGATGGGGAGTTGAAGACATGACGGTAAAATCAAGAGTTGCCCTACACGTGA
>CAJWKQ010000047.1 GCA_913041895.1 uncultured Verrucomicrobiales bacterium | reverse complement strand
CTCCCGTTTCAAATTCCCATAGCTTGTCCCCAGTCTTGCCATTGACGGCATAGAGCTTTTTGTCATTTGACCCGATGTAAACCGTGCCACCAGTGCCAATGGCGGGGGAGGAGGACACACTGCCTCCCGTTTCAAATTCCCATAGCTTGTCCCCAGTCTTGCCATTGACGGCATAGAGTTTGTGGTCCTGTGATCCGACGTAAACCGTGCCATCTGGTCCAATGGCGGGGGCGGAGGGCACCTCACCTCCCGTTACAAATTCCCATAGGACGGTGCCGGGTTTTCCCGGTTCTGGAGTAATGGGGTTCGTGGTTGGCGGCGGCAACGGATCCGAGTTTGGCTCGACTGTTCCAGATGTAGGTGACGGTTTGCCGGTATTTTGATTCTGCAATAGCTCTACAGGATCGTCTTTCACCAAAAACCATCCACCCACTCCCAAGACACTTAACACCAAAAGACCGGCAACGGCGGCCAGTATAATTTTGTTTTTACCCTTACTCTTTCCCTCTCCCTTAGCAGGAGCAGCGGCAGCAGCCACGGGGGCAACAACCGGTTCAGGTTCAGAGGGCGCCGGTGTAGTAGCTACGGGAGGCAACGGTTCCCCCATTGGAGCCGATTCACTGATGAGTTGCTCCAAAGGAATCCAGCCTTCCAAGCCTTCGTGGTAGGCAAAATCATCAGGCAAAAGCACGCCTTGGCTCAGGTAATCCTGTACCTGTTCCAGCGTGTAGGGACCGCTGGAATCTTCGCCGCGCGTGATGAAAATTTGCACGGGCCCAATCTGCCATATCGGCTGATGAAGTAAATCGCATTGTTTTTAGGCAGAATTTCCAGTATATCCACAGCACGGACATGTCCGAAGGAGGCAATAGCCAATCAGAACTGCAAAGGCGGGTGCACGAAGTCATTTTCGAGGCCGATACGCCTGCAGGTAAGACCTTTGATGTCTTCCTGATCATCTGCATCCTGCTGAGTGTGGTGGCGGTGATGGTGGATACCGTCCCCAGTATCACCCCCGATCAAAGCAACCTGCTGCACAAGGCTGAATGGGGTTTCACAATTTTCTTTACCATTGAGTACGTGCTTCGGCTTTGGTGTGTGAAATCGCCCCGGATGTACGCAACGAGTTTCTTCGGCATTATTGATGTCATTGCCATTCTACCCACCTATCTTGCCCTTATCTTACCGGGAGCTGAGTTCATGCTCATGATCCGATTCCTGCGCGTATTGCGCGTGTTCCGAGTGCTCGGGATGACTTCTTACGTGCAGGGTTCAACCATGATTTGGAGGGCTCTGGTGCGGAGTCGGGCCAAAATTATCGTGTTTCTCACTGCGATTTTAATCCTCGTCTCAATCTTCGGAACCGCCATGTACTCCATTGAAGGGTACCACGTGAAGGTAGAGGACCCTTCCGCTTTACAAGTTGGCCAGCAGGTTGAATTTGGAGAAATTAAAGACCGACAAAATGGTAAAGTGACTGCTGTTGATGAAACTAAGGGCATTACCTTAAAGCTTCCGAATGGAGAAACTGAGATTCTGAAATTTGACGATCAAACGATCAAGCAACCCCTAAATCCAAAATTCGACAGCATTCCCAAGGGCGTCTACTGGGCCATCGTCACCCTGACAACTGTGGGGTACGGAGAAATTCGCCCTGAAACACCCCTTGGCCAGAGTCTGGCTGCTATGGTGATGGTGATGGGCTATAGCATTCTGGGCTTATGCATTGGTGTCATTGTGGCAACAGAAATTGCTGACGGATCAAAAGCCACCGACCCCGATCAACGCAAATGTGAGGATTGCGGAGCAGATGGACACAAATTTGATGCAAAGCGTTGCTATGTCTGCGGCCATGCCCTCAAGTCGGTGAAAGACACCTCTTCCACTCTCACCACCACTTCGCGCAGCTGCGCTAACTGCGGAGCTGAAGGGCATCGCTTGGACGCGCAGCATTGCCACAAATGCGGAGAAGCTCTCGATGAGGCTGGAGTTGACGCCTATAAGCAGCTCTTTGAGGTGGACGTTGAAGACGAGGAGCAGGAAAAAGAAGAAGAAGAAGAAGAAAACGGCAACACTTAAGGTTTGCGAGGGTTACGCCCGTAATAGAGAAACCCGTCTTCAGCTCCTACCAATAAATCCGGCACCTTGTCGCCATTCCAATCAACCACTGTGGGGCTGGTTGTATGGCTGGAAATGTTACGCTCAAACAGTGTTCCCCGGTTGATGAGCTTAAACATCCCCTCGCGGGCTGCCACGTTCTGCCAAAACTCAGCATTGGGGCTATTGGCCAACACATCCATACGCCCATCCCCATCCCAATCAGTCACACACAATTTTCGCCGGCCACTGCCTCCAGCCGTCCGTGAATTCAAGCGGACGTTACCGGAGGGATTATCTGTTTCAAAGATGCGCTGCGGCTCATGAAGCTGGAGTTGTTCACCGCGTTTCGATCGCGGGAAGAGAGTGAGGTATCCCTCATGGTCGAGCATCAAAAGATCATTGAGGCCATCGGAGTTCCAATCAACAACCACCGGCGTAGTTCGCCATTGGGTGAGTAATCCCTTTCCCTCAGGGCGCATCCACCCCCATTTAAGGAACGGCTGCTTGCCTACCCACTCAACTTCAATGGGCCGTGCAGCCGCAAGCCTCGGGGCCTTGCGTGTCCCAATATTGCGATACCACATAACCTTACCAAGAATGGAATTCACGACTAAATCAGGCAGACCGTCGTGGTCCCAGTCGGCCACCGTCTGGGTGGTATAACCCCACTTACGCTCACAGGGTCCTTGAATGGACCCGTTCGCCCCGGCAATGATACGAAGGGTCTTACCCCCGGCTTTGAGAAGTTGCGGGGCTGCCCATTTGGGTCGTTCGATTTTCGGCCCACTGAGATTCTCAATGAAGCAAATATGCCCGGCCGTATTGCCACAAATGATGTCCTCATCGCCATCGCTGTCCCAATCAAATCCCACAGGCGTGGACAAAGCCCCAAACTTCACCTCATCTGCTTCCTGCTTAAAATACACTGGCGGCAAAAACTGTGGCATTCCTTTTTCTATCTTACCTGTGTGCTCAACCAAAGCGACGCGCCCATCCTCGTCACCGACAATCAGGTCGATGTCTCCATCCCCATCCCAATCCACTGCGCTGGGCATAATCATTTCCAGCTGCATTCTCAGCGGTTTACCATCGTAGGTTAGCTTACGGCCAGCTGCGTACTTTGGCGCTTTGCGTGTGCCTGTGTTTTCAAAATAGGTGAAACTGTCGACGAACTCGCCGCAAAGTAGGTCCAGATCCCCGTCCCCATCGAAATCTGCAAAGTTTGGAGAAGGTCGGCCGTAAACATCTACCGGCTTGCCCCCCGCCTGAACCTTAGCCGGCGTATCGTAATCGGGTTTAGACGTCGTGCCCTTATTACGCATCAGATACACGTAGCCATGTAATGGGCCGTTGGTCCATTCGCCCTTAGTATTGTAGGCGTTATCCCACCCATAATCATCCCATGTTCCTACTCCAGCAGTAAGATCCCAAGCTCCGTCCCCATCGTAATCGACGTACTTCCATTGATTAGCACGAATCTTACGGTGCTTCTCCACCCGATTTTTCGGATAGATTTTTTTTGTCTTGGTGAGATCGGCTGACACCTCAGCTCCCGGCATAAGGTATTTTGGGTTGCCCCCTATCCAGCTTACCTGAATGTTCCGACGCGAGGCATAAACACGCTTGCCGGCTTTAAAGACCGGGGTTTTGCTGCCGCCTGGGTTCTCAAAAAACCAGATACCATTATAGGGTTTGCAAGGACAGTCGACGAGAAGATCAAGATCTCCGTCTTTATCCCAATCCACCGGCATTGGCCAGGCCCACAACCCCACCCCCAAATCCACCTTTAAGCCCGGATTGTTATACTTGATGCGCTGAAGGCCTGCTGCCTCAAGCAGCCCAATCAGACACAGGGAAGCGCAAGCAAAGCTTTTAAGGGAATTCATTGGCTGAGGATGACAAAAGAAAAGAAGAGGATCAAATCCCCATCTCATTTTTTACTTCGCCAAAACGGGCGATGGCAAACTCCAGATCTTCACGGGTGTGGGCGGCAGAAATCTGCGTTCGAATCCGCGCTTTTCCTTGTGGAACAACGGGATAAGAAAACCCAATCACATAAACCCCTTTTTCCAGCATCGCATCAGCAAAACGACCTGCCAGAGCAGCATCTCCAAGCACAATGGGGGTAATAGGGTGTTCTCCTTCCAAAATGTGGAATCCGCTCCCGGCCATTTGCTCCCTGAAAAATTTCGTGTTTGATTCAAGCTGGTCTCGTAACTCCGTTGACTCAGTTAAAAGATCAATAGCTTTGATTGAGGCAGCGACAATACTCGGGGCAACCGTGTTGGAAAAAAGGTAGGGCCTTGAGCGCTGACGGAGGAACTCAATGATTTCGGACCGCCCACTTGTGTATCCACCGCTGGCCCCGCCCAGTGCTTTACCCAGCGTGCCAGTAATTATGTCAACCCGGTCCATCACGTTGTGGTGTTCGTGGGTGCCGCGACCTCGCGGGCCCATGAAGCCAACCGCGTGAGAATCATCTACTGCCACAAGTGCGCCATGCTTGTCAGCCAAGTCGCAAATAGCAGGCAAATTGGCAAGGTAGCCATCCATGGAAAAAACACCATCTGTTACAATCAAAATACGGCGCGAACCTTTGGCTTCTTCAAGCTGCACCTCCAAGTCAGCCATATCATTATTCTTATAGCGAAACCTCTTGGCCTTACAGAGGCGCACTCCATCAATGATAGAGGCGTGGTTTAATTCGTCGGAAACCACTGCATCTTCAGGGCCAAGGAGTGTCTCAAAAAGCCCTCCGTTGGCATCAAAACAAGAAGTGTAGAGAATGGTATCTTCAGTTCCCAAAAATTCGGAGAGCTTGCCTTCCAATTGCTTATGGATCTTTTGCGTTCCACAAATAAATCGGACACTGGCCAAGCCATAGCCCCATTTGTCCAAAGCTTCGCGTGCGGCAGCAATAACTTCAGGGTGGCCTGCGAGGCCAAGGTAGTTGTTGGCGCACATATTTAATACCGGCTCATTCTGGCCAACTTCCACTCTTGCTGCCTGCGGGGTCTCGATTACCCGCTCAGCCTTGTACAGGCCCGCTTGACGGATCTCATCAAGCTCGGCCTGCAATTGTGTTTTAAGTCCCCCGTACATTTATTCCCATTCTAAAATCACTTTGCCGCTTTGGCCGCTTAAGGCTGTTTCAAACCCTTTTTCGAAATCTGGAAACTTAAATCGATGTGTAATCACCGGCGCAATGTCCAGTCCCGCCTCGAGCATCACTGTCATCTTATACCACGTCTCATACATCTCGCGGCCGTAAATGCCTTTGATGGTTAGCATATTGAATACTACCTTGTTCCAATCAATGGCCATTTCTTTTTCAGGAATACCCAGCATTGCGATCTTCCCTCCATGGCACATATTAGAAAGCATATCATTAAAGGCATCGGGGTTCCCGCTCATTTCAAGCCCCACATCAAATCCCTCATCCATGCCGAGTTCTCTTTGAACTTCACTTAAAGATTCCTGACTTACATTCACAGCGCGCGTAACCCCCATTTTCTTCGCCAGCTCCAACCGATATTCATTAACATCTGTAACGACAACATGCCGAGCACCCGCATGGCGCGCAATGGCAGCGGACATGATCCCTATCGGTCCAGCTCCGGTTACAAGAACATCCTCTCCCAGCACGGGGAAACTCAAAGCTGAGTGTGTAGCATTTCCGAACGGGTCAAAAATCGAGGCCACCTCCAAATCTATGTCTGGCTTGTGCTCCCAAACATTGGTTTGCGGGAGGGCAATGTATTCTGCAAAGGCTCCCGGGCGGGTCACTCCAATCCCCGCTGTGTCATTGCATAGATGCCTTCGACCAGCCATGCAATTACGGCAATGCCCGCAGACAACATGCCCTTCTCCGCTGACAATTTCACCCACACTGAAATCCTTTACGTCACTGCCAACCTCTACAATTTTGCCTACAAATTCGTGCCCAACGACTAGAGGAACTGGCACTGTTTTCTTTGCCCAATTATCCCATTTATATATATGAAGATCGGTGCCACAAATTCCCGTTCGCTCAACCTTGATCAATACATCCCTAGGCCCTGGAACGGGTTTTGAGACCTCTTCGAGCCAGAGCCCTGGAGTATCTTCTTTTTTGACTAATGCTTGCATGGACAAGGATGGCGAGCATGACCAAAACCAGAGCCCCGAACAAGTCCTTTACCAACCTACGGCTTGCCAGCCTGTATAAGAGCTATATTCTTAACGAACAGACATGAAGGCTTTATTTTGGATTTTTCTTCTCTTACCCCTTGTTCTACAAGCTGAGCAACCTGTTAAAATTGCCACCTTTCACGCAGACGCAACGCCCCCTTTAGGCAGCCCTCTTTGTAACGGAGGCGTTAAGCCGGCAACAGAAATCATCCAGCCCTTACAGGCAATTGGCATTGTTCTAGTTGCACCAAACCAGAAACCCATTGTGTTGTGCGCAGTTGACTGGACCGGGATAGGGAATGATAGCAACAAGGCATGGCGGGCCGATTTGGCTAAGGCAGCAGGAACCACGCCTGATCGGGTCGCGGTTCATTCCCTTCATCAACACGATGCCCCTGGGTGTGATTTTTCCACGGTTAAACTGCTAGCGGATTATGGTTTGGATGAACTTTTTTCCAACTCCCAACACAGCCGTAAAGTGATCACCTCGACCTCGGAAGCCCTGAAAAAAGCGATGATCCATCTGCGGCCCGTAACGCATGCAGGTTTTGGCAAAGCGAAAGTAGAAAAGTTTGCTTCCAATCGGAGACTTCTCGGGCCAGATGGGAAAGTGTTACATGTAAGATTCAGTAAATGCGCCAACCCCGAAGTTCGAGCATTACCTGAGGGCGTAATAGATCCTTATGTGCGGCTCTTAAGCTTTTGGAATGACAATAAACCTCTGGCAATTCTCAGCTATTATGCCACTCATCCTCAGAGTTACTATGGGAAGGGAGGGGTCAATCCTGATACGGTGGGAATCGCCAGACAAATCCGTACAAAAAAAATCCCAGAAGCAGTCCATATCCATTTCACTGGAGCGGGAGCCAATGTGGCCGCAGGCAAATACAATGACGGTTCCAAAGAAAATAGGGCCATTCTAGCAGAGCGCCTAGCCTCCGGAATAGAATCAGCTTGGAAGGCCACACGCAAAACTTTCTTGCGGCCTGAACACATTGAATGGAGAACAAAGCCTGTAGTGTTGCCGCTTAGAGATATGTACCAAAACGTTTCACTAATGGAGAACATTCTAAAAGATCCTCGCGCAGGAACTTCCAACCGCATCCGCGCTGCCCGAAACGTTGCTTGGGCTCGACGCGTTAAAGCGAAAGACCCCATCCTGCTCTCCTGCCTCAGGTTAGGCAAAGAATCTATCTTGCATTTCCCCGGCGAACTCTTTGTCGAATATCAGATTGCAGCCCAAAAATTGCGGCCAAACGATTTTGTTGCCATGGCCGCCTACGGGGATTATGCCCCAGGCTATATTGGTGATGCCATATCCTACACCCAAGGAGGCTATGAAACCGGGGGAGTTAGCCGAGTTGGGCCCGAAGTTGAAAAAGTGTTAATGAGTGCCCTCAAGGAACTCCTCAAATAAGCATGTTATGAAGGCCAGTGTAAATTCAAAGACAAGCGCTTTGCTGTATATATTAACTTTTCTTATCCCCTGCATCGGGCATGGAGGAGATGCACCATTAACAATAGGCCAATCATTAAAATTATTTCAGATTGAAAAAGGAGCACGGATTGAAATCGCCGCCGCTGAACCTCAATTACGCGATCCGGTGTCGATGTGTTTTGACGACAAAGGCCGGATGCTGGTGGTAGAAAGTTTGGGGTACCCTTTCCTGCCCAGCGAAGGCAAGACGGTGCCGAAACTCGGATCCATTGCGCTGCTGGAAGACGAGAATGGCGACGGGCGGTTTGAGAAGCGTACAACATTTGCTGATGGTTTCACTTTTCCCAATGGCATCCTCCCGTGGAAAGGGGGAGTGTTCGTCACGTGTGCGCCGGATATTTGGTATCTCAAAGACACCACCGGCGATGGGCTCGCGGATATGCAGCGGGTGGTGCTCACCGGCTTTGGCACCAAGAGCAGCAGCGAACAGCTCCGCGTGGCCAGCCCCACTCTCGGGCCCGATGGCTGGGTGTACGTAACCAGCGGCCTTACCGATGCGAACGTAACCAGCCCATTACACCCGAAGCGTCAGCCGGTGATTTCCAAGCGGAAGGATGGCCGGTTTCATCCGGAGACCTTTGTCTATGAACCGCTCGCCGGTGTGGGCCAATTCGGCCAATGCTTTGATGCTGCCGGCAACCGCTTCGTGTCCAGCAATCGCAATCCGCTAATGCACGTGGTGGTCGCACCCGGGCTCCTCAGCGGCAATCCCCATTATCCCTTTACCGACACGGTCCAGAACGTCGTGCCCGTCGCAGCAAAGGTGTATCCCTTGAGTCCGGATACCACTGCCGCTAGCTACATTCCCAAGCTCCTGAGCCAACAACACTCCGGCACCTACACCAGTGCCAGTGGCATTGTCATCCGGGGTCGTGACGCGTTCATTTGTGAGCCCGCGCAAAATCTCATCCAACGTCAAGTGCTCACCCCAGCTGGAGCCACCTTCACTGCCACACATCCTTCGCCCGGCAAGGATTTCCTCGCTACTCCCGACCAGTGGTTCCGCCCCGTACACACGACGGTCGGCCCTGACGGAGCACTCTACATCTGTGACATGGTCCGCCAATACATCGATCACCCCCGATACCTCCCCGAAAACATCCGCACCAAGCTCCCCTTCAAGGCCGGCACCGAGCACGGGCGCATCTGGCGAGTTAAATTAAATACACCCGTCCCCAGACCCACCGTCACTCAAACCGCCGCGGCTCGCCTCAACCTAGCCAACCGCCAAGGGCAGTTCCCTAAGACGCCCATGAAAACGCTGTTCGAACAAGCTCATTCACAGAATGCACCCACGCGATTTCTAGCAACCCTTCAACTGTCTACGCAAAATCACGAAGACAAGCCGTCCGTCTTGGCAAACGTACTGGCGGCCAACAGCGATGACCGGTGGACGCGTGCCGCGGTATTCAGTGCTGCAGAGAATTCGGCCTCAGATTTATTGGATCTAATGGCCGCCAATCCCCAACGCGTCCATAACGACACGTTAAAATCACTCGGACGCATCATCGGCAAAGGACGCCCTCAACAGGAGCTCTTAAGTATACTCCGAAGCCATTTTGGGCCAAAGTCGCCGTGGTCGATCACCCGCCAGATCGCTCTACTAACCGGCTTGGCCAATGGAGTTCACGGACGCAAATTAAACGGGCTTGAGAAAGCTAATATCCTCGTACTGCCCAAAGGCCATCCGAAGGCTTTGACCAATATCAACTTGGTCTTCATCGCTGCCCGGCAATCAGCCGTGTCCGATAACGCAGCAGAGGATAAACAGAAGCAAGCCATTGAATTACTCGGTTATTCTACTTTTGCAAAGGACGGAGACACTCTGCTCGAGCTGCTCGCCCACCACCAATCAAACGAGAACCAGGTAGCTGCCGTGGAAGCCTTACGCCAGTTGGGTAGCCTAAATGCAATTCGAGCACTGATGCAGCCAGCACGCTGGAACGGTTTCACGCCCGGGGTGCGCGAAGCCGTACTAGGGATGGGCGTCAGCCGCGTATCCTTCCATGAAACTCTTGTTCAAGCACTTGAAAAGGAAATTATCCCCGTGCATGCACTAGCCCCAGCCCGGCGGCGCGCCTTGGAGCGCAGTAAAGAGGTCGGGGATCGCGCCAAGAAGCTCTTCGCCCAATACGTAGGCAGCGATCGCATGAAGGCGTTTGAAAGCGCCAAGCCGGTTTTGAAATTAAAAGGCGATCGCACTAATGGCGCGAAGATTTTTACTCACGTCTGCGCCAATTGCCATCGGCACGGTACGCAAGGCCACGACGTCGGCCCCGACCTCACCGGCCTACGCAATCAACCTGCTGAAGCATTGCTCCTACACATCATCGTCCCCAACCAAGAGGTCTATCCGCAGTACACCCTTTACGAAGTAGACACTAAGGACGAACAAACCTTCGCAGGCCTCCTTGCCGCTGAAACTTCCGCGCAAATTTCTCTGAAACTTCCGCTAGGTATTAGCAAATCCATCGACCGCAAAAACATCAAGGTTATCCGCGCCAGCCCCAAATCTTTGATGCCTGATCTTCTCGAAAAAACGATGACAAAGCAGGAGTTAGCTGACCTGTTGGTGTTCCTGAAAAAATAGCAGGCTCCCTGCCGAGCCCGCTCCTTGCGTTATCCGCCTATTTCATGCATGGTGCCGCCACGCATGGCCACAAACTCGCGGGACACCTATGTATTCACGCCACTTTTTAGACCATTCAAATTGGCGTTGGGCGCCCTAATACTTTTGACAGTCTCATCCACACAAGCTGCTGGAAAAAACATTGTCGTCGTAATCGCGGATGATCTAAGCCCTACAATTGGCTGCTATGGAGACACAACGGCGGTGACGCCGAACATCGACCGGCTTGCCGCCGACGGCACTCTATTTCGTTACGCATTTGCCACCACCGCCAGTTGCAGCGCCAGTCGCAGCGTCGTGCTTACCGGGCTTCATAATCATCGAAACGGACACTATGGCCATTTGCACAGCTACCATAAATTCAGCAGCTTCCCGTGGGTCAAAACACTTCCCGTACTGCTTTCCAATGCCGGGTACCGTACGGCTCGAGCGGGCAAGCATCACAATGGCCCTGAAGAAATATATTTCTTTGAGGAGAAAATCAAAGGCAGCAGCCGTAGCACCGTGGAAATGGCCGATAACTGTGAGGAATTTATCAAGGCCGATTCGGACAAGCCTTTCTTTCTATATTACGCCACCAGCGACCCACACCGCGGTGGTGGCCGCGCCAGCGAATTGGAACATCAACCTGACCGTTTTGGCAACAAACCCAACAAAGGCGCGTACCCGGGTGTGACAGAAGTGTTTTATGATCCGGCCAAGGTGAACGTGCCACCGTTTCTGCCGGAAACACCAGAAACTCGTGCTGAGTTGGCGCAGTACTACCAGAGCACCTCGCGCGTGGATCAGGGGCTCGGACGGTTAATGGAAATCCTTAAGAAAAACGGCAAGTGGGAGAACACGCTGATTCTTTTCACAAGCGACCATGGAATGGCTTTTGCCGGAGGGAAAACAACGGTTTATGAAGGAGGCCTGCACGTACCTTTCATTGTACGTAATCCTTACCAAAAGGAACGAGGCAATACGAACAACGCAATGATTTCGTTTGTGGATATTGTGCCAACTCTTTTGGATTTTGCCGACAGCTACGATGCCAAAGGCGGGGCTGCAAAACCAGAGATAGCCACCATGCCTGGAGGACGGCGAACCAAGAAAGGGCCTTACAAGTTTCACGGACGTTCATTTTTGCCAATTTTAGCTAAAAAAAATCCTGATGGCTGGGACATTATCCATGCCAGTCATACCTTCCATGAAATCCAAATGTATTACCCCATGCGCGTAGTGCGTGACCGGAAATATAAGCTTATTTGGAATATCGCACACCCGCTGCCCTATCCCTTCGCCAGCGACCTCTGGGCCGCGCCCAGCTGGCAAGCACAGTGGAAGAAAGGCCCCGGCGCACCTTACGGCAAGAAGACCGTGCGCGAGTATATCCAGCGGCCGCAGTTCGAGCTCTTCGATATCAGCGCCGACCCAAACGAAACGGTAAACCTTGCAACAGAAGAGAAATACAACCCCATTCTTGAGGAATACAAAACAAAGCTTAAAAAGTTTCAAAACTCTACTCAGGATCCGTGGATCTTGAAATGGAAGTATGAATAATTCGATTTTTAAGAGCTCCAAGTCTCTCGTTGTGAACGAAAAAACGTTTTCGTCTGATGGTGTCTCGCCTTAGACTTCCTGTCATGTTCGCCGCCAGCGATCTATTTGACCTCAAACAAACGGAGTATGCGAATCTTTTTGAAGGAGATGAACCTGCTTGGAAGATGTTGCCACGCCTAAAGGGCTTCCTTAAGGCGGCCATTAACCCGACCAATAATGCCTCCGTATCTTCTCAGGCAATTATAGGCGAAAGGGTTTATTTGGGAGAGGGCACAGTCGTGGAGCACGGTGCGTATATTGAAGGGCCAGCAATTATCGGAAATAACTGTCAAATCCGGCATGGGGCCTACATTAGGTCCAATGTAATTATTGGGAGCAGCTGTATAATTGGTAATTCCAGCGAGCTAAAGAATTGCCTGCTTTTTAACGATTGTCAGGTGCCTCATTTTAATTATGTCGGGGATTCAATACTTGGGCATCACGCCCATTTGGGGGCTGGGGTAGTTTTATCAAATCTCAAATCAGTACCGGGAAACGTGATGGTTGACGGGCATGACACGGGCTTACGTAAATTCGGGGCCCTTGTTGGCGACCATGCAGAATTAGGCTGCAACAGTGTGCTCAACCCCGGCAGCATTATTGGACGAAACAGCGTAGTCTATCCCAATACGAATTGGCGCGGGGCCTTGCCTGCGAATCATATTGCAAAAAATCTGGCCCAACAGCAAGTGGTGGAGCGCACTTCCAGCTCAAAATGATCCTTTCATCGGACTATCAGCCATCCTCTGCCGAAGAAAATTGTAACCTAGAAGCGCAGGTCGAAGATATCTTTGGGCCCGAGGGGCTTCTTTCAAAGGCAAGTAATTTCGAATATCGGCAAGAACAGCAAGCCATGGCAGCCGGCGTGATCCGTGCACTGCAAGCTGGTAAAAATTGTGTAATAGAAGCCGGCACTGGAGTCGGCAAAAGCCTCGCCTACCTTATCCCTGCGATTCTGTTTGGGCATCATCACGCGCGCAAAGCCATCATTTCCACCTATACAATCAACCTACAGGAGCAGCTTGCCGACAAAGATTTACCGATGTTACAGCGTATCCTCCCCGTAGAGTTTACCTATACCTTGCTCAAAGGCCGCGGAAATTATCTATGCACCCGCCGGCTTGCCCGAGCGATCCAACGTGCTGATAGCCTTTTCACTTCTCCGGAAATCGACGAGCTAAAACGCTTAGAGAAATGGGCCAAAGAGACTAAGGACGGGAGCCTTTCGGACTTCGACATTGAGCCAGACCCAAAAGTATGGGAAGCCGTGTGCTCAGAGCGTGGTCTTTGTTCGCCCAAGTTCTGTGGGCGTGGCAGTGATGTAGCCTCGTTGCACGGAGAATGTTATTTTCAGAAAGCTCGCCGACGTTTTATTGGGGCCGACGTATTGGTTTTGAACCATTCCCTCTTTTTTTCAAACCTTTGCTTAGGGATGACAGACTTTGAGGAAGAGGATCCCGGAGAAGGATTGTTGTTTAAAAATGATTTTGTGATCTTGGACGAAGCTCAACATTTATCTCGTGTCGCCTCGCGACATATCGGCCTGAATGTATCCAGCGGCCAAATACGCTTCAACCTTCAACGATTATGGAATCCACGAACAGAGAAAGGGCTCCTCTCTACCTTGCGTAAAGGCAGCATGGTACAACAGGTCGCCGACGCAATCGATCAAGCCGAGCAACTCTTTGAAAAAGTTGAAGAGTCTTGCAGCACGCTACATGAGAAATCTCCTAACAAACAACGTGAATGGAATGAATTGCGTATTCGAAAATCCGACCTAGTTAACGACAACGTGTCATTGCCTTTGCAGCGCGTACGCGAATCCATTGGGGCCCTTATTGAGTCCAGTGAGGACGAAGAGACTGCTGCCGAACTAATCGAATGCAACCGAAGGCTTGGTGAAATCCGAGAATCTATTGCCGCCTTTATCAGTCAGTCAGTCGATCACCATGTTTATTGGGTGGAGCGTACCGGGCGTCAAATGCAAAGTCTGGCGCTCAACGCCGCACCAATTGACACTGCGGACTTTTTGAGGCGGCATTTATTTGGAGCTGGTATTCCTGTGATATGCACCAGTGCCACCTTGGCAATTGCTGATCCCGAACGTAGTGGGCTGCCTTCTGAACAAAAGGCCTTATGCCACGGATTGGAATATTTCTTGAGCCAGGTCGGGGCTGAAACCGCACGACGGGCGCAACTCGGTTCACCCTTTAATTATCAGCAACAGGTCAAACTCTATATTGCCGGCAAAATGCCTGACCCGCGTGACAATAAATATTCCGATGCTCTCTCACATTGGATCGAGCATTTCGTCCGAAAAACTCAGGGCAAAGCCTTTATTCTTTTCACCAACGGAAAATTAATGCGCGAAGTAGCTAAGGAAATGGAAGGAGTTTTTGATGAGCTTGGAATTCAAGCTTATGTGCAAGGCACAGGCATGCCGCGAGCATTGATGCTGGAAGAGTTCAAGCGTGATACGGATTCAGTTCTGTTCGGACTGGATAGCTTTTGGCAGGGCGTTGATGTGCCAGGCCCACCTCTGAGCAATGTTATCCTAACACGCTTGCCGTTTGCCGTACCCGACCATCCCCTGATTGAGGCAAGGGTAGAGGCTATCGAGGCAAGGGGCGGCAATGCTTTCATGGAATTTAACCTCCCTGAAGCTATACTAAAATTCCGCCAAGGGATTGGGCGCCTTATTCGCACTAAAAATGATACCGGGATAGTCGCTATTCTGGATAACCGTGTGCTTACCAAGAGGTATGGCGAACATTTCCTAAACGCGCTTCCACCCATGGAAATGGAAACTGTTTAGTCAAAAATTATTGATGAGCTTGCTTATGCAAGGCCTCCTGCTAAACTAAGATCCATGTCGGAGATTAACGATTTCGTTCATCACAACGCCGCAAAGGTCACTCCGAACATTTTGCATGGTGTTCACCACAAGCTGCCGCAGCTGAAACTTGAATTTGCGGAAATTCACGCCCCCAAGTTTCCTCACTTGGTTGACCAACTGGAGCTTCTGGCAAATGTGATCGAAGATTATGCTGAGGGAGCCGATCAGGAAATTCCTTACTTTGTTATCGCTGAGGCATGTTTCGCCCTAGCTTATGCCCACAAGCAGACCCACCTCATCCCAGATCATGTAGCTGACATTGGTTTTGCTGATGAATCAGCCGTTGTCCGCACTGTTTTCATTGAAAATGAACGTTCCTTGAGTGATTACTGCAAGCGACATGGGCTCGATTTCTCCGAGGTTACTACTGAGGCTTAAGCCTTTTCATTTCCGTTTACAAATGGCTTCTCCGGGATAGACTCATCTCATGAATCGCCTTTTTTTTCTCGCTGTTTCATTTTCTTTTTTTTCAATTACTTTGGCAAAAGAAATTCGTATAGGCCTCATTGGCCTAGACACATCGCACGTGGTTGCTTTCACAAAAATCTTGAATGATCCGAAGGCAACGGGCCCCCTAGCGCATGCAAAAGTTACTGCAGCCTTCCGGGGAGGGAGCCTCGACATTCCTTCTAGCGCAAATCGCCTCGATAAATTTACAGAAACACTCACCAAGGCCTACGGAGTAAAAATCTACGCGACCATTGCAGAGTTATGCAAGAATGTGGATGCCGTTATGATCGAAAGCGTCGACGGAAGGCCACATTTAAGACAAGCAATACCTGTAATTGATGCAGGGCTGCCGGTTTTTATCGACAAGCCTATGGCGGGGACGCTCGCCGATGCTATTTTCATCTTCCAATACGCAAACAAAAAAGGCGTGCCCCTATTCAGCTCCTCCTCTCTGCGCTATGGCAAGGCTACGCAGGCTGCACGCAATGGCTCTCTGGGTAAAATAAACTATGCGGAAACCTTTAGCCCAGCTTCTCTGGAGCCCCATCACCCAGATCTTTTTTGGTACGGCGTGCACGGGTGCGAATCTCTCTTTACGGTAATGGGCCTTGGCTGCGAGACTGTAGAGCGACGGACAACAGCCGAGGGGAAGATCGAGGTAATTGGAAAATGGAAAGGTGGACGTACCGGCATCTTTCGCGAAGGGAAAGGCTACGGCGGACTCGCAAAAGGCACTAAAGGCCAAGCCGAAGTGGGTAAGTATGATGGCTATGCCCCTCTGGTAGTTGAAGCTGTGAAAATGTTCCAAACCGGTAAGGTTCCAGTTGACCCACAAGAAACCATCGAATTGTTTGCCTTCATGGCTGCCGCAGATGAGAGTCAGCGACAAGGAGGTATGCCGGTGAAAATTGCCGACATCATCGCTCAGGCAAAGCAGTAGTCTAGTTTAGCGCTAGAAAGTTTCGCAGCAAAGTCCGGCCGTGATCGGTAAGAATACTCTCAGGATGAAACTGCACCCCCCAAATAGGGTAATCCTTGTGCCGTAGGCCCATAACTTCGCCACATTCCGTATCTGCCGTAACCTCTAGACAATCGGGGAGGGTCTCCCGACGTACTGCCAATGAATGATATCGTGTTGCAGTAAATGGACTTGGAATCGCCTGAAACAGATCTTCCCCTCGATGTAAGATAGGAGAAGTTTTCCCGTGCATTATCACGTCATTTACCACTACTTCTGCCCCAAAAGAATGAGCAATGCACTGATGTCCCAAACACACTCCAAGTAGTGGCAATTTCGGTCCAAAGGTTTGGATGATTTCATTTGAAAGCCCTGCCTCAAGCGGAGTGCAGGGTCCGGGAGAAATCAGTATTCGCTCCGGGCTCATTGCCTCCACCTGTTCCAGTGTTAACTCATCGTTACGGTAAACCAGCATCTCGACGTTATCTTCGCCAAGATATTGCACCAGATTGAACGTAAAAGAATCGTAATTGTCGATGACCAGAAGCATGAAAGTTAGTTTTTGGTTTTCCGTTTGAAGGACGCTTCAAATAATTCCAGCTGAGGGGGTGCGAAAAGATCATAGTTCTTCAAAATACGAATTATCTGTAATAGATCACTCTTTTGATAATTTCGATTCACCTCAATATGCTCAATAAGATCCGATAACATTACCCGGAAGGGAACAACCGCATCAATCCCCTTAGAATGCAATAAATCAATACTCTGCTGCCGTGCATCCCCGCTGGCAGGCAGTGCAGGAATTACTAATATCTTGGTTAGTGGACCAGGGCCTCCAAAAGCTTCGGTAGCTCGGGCAAAGGTTTCGGGACCTGCAAATCGGAACATTTCCGGTGCGTGTGCAAGCACTGCCTGCGTGAAAACTTCCGTATGCCATGCTTTCACCACCACCACAGCCCTGCTCAACGAAGAGAGGTCGGTGGCTGATTCCAAGACAAAGGGCACTTCTGATTCCTCGGCTGACCCGTTTGGATTATGAACATAAAAATCAACTTCATCATCTTCCCGCTTAGGCGCGATATGCTTGCGGTTTTGCCGGACAAAAAACCCATGTAACTCGAAGAACTCGCGGACAATGGTTTCGCTAACGGCCATTAATCGAGTAATGCTTGCAATACCAGCTCATCCGGTACTTTCTGAGAAGTGATAACCTTGCCTATACGCTTGGCTAGCACGAATTTAACTTTGCCGCCTTCAACTTTCTTGTCGAGCTTGATCGCTGCCAGTAAGCGTCTCGTCTGTGTTTTATTCAGTTTCACTCCTGTGGGTAACCCAGCCCTGACGAAAAGTGTGGCCATACGGTTAACATCAGCCGCTGGCATACCACATAAAACTCGAGAAATTCTTGCCGCAGCCATTTGTCCGATACTAATGGCCTCTCCATGTAAGTATTTGCCATACCCTGAAATTGCCTCCA
>CAJWKQ010000046.1 GCA_913041895.1 uncultured Verrucomicrobiales bacterium | reverse complement strand
AAAGCCAGCACCATGAGGTCATAGACTGTGCGGAAATAGTCACCGGCCTGCGTTTTGGCAATGTCACGATTGGTACGTTTGCGGTCGGCCTCGGAAATCTTGGGCAATGGTGTATCGAGCCAGTTGTCGGCCCGGCGGGTGCGGATCTCGGCCTCGCGCACGGAGGTCAGGTATTGGTCTAATCGGCCCTTGTCGGCGGTGCCCATTTTCTGGGACAGGGCGTGCACCTCGGCGAGGTTGTCATCCAGCACGCTGGCTTTGCGGCGCAAGGCTTTACGTTGGGCAGCGATGCCCCCTTTGGGTTCTTCGAAAAGGGACGCGAAAATCTGGCTACATCGGCGCTGCGCGGGCAATTGAACGCCATCAGCGGTCCAGGCGAGGGAACCCTGAGTCAGGGCGATTTCCATGGAGGGATAGCGCGTGTGCTGCCCACTGACCTGCGCCATTTTCTGGTCCACCGAGATGGTGTTGCGATGCGCCGCACCGATCTTGGCGCCGGTCAGGAAGATGTCGATGCAGTTGTGGTGGTGCCCCAGACTACCGGGATGGTGTAGGCCGCTGATTGGCGTGATCACGTTACGGAATTTCTCCAGCGGCTTAAGCGAACGGGAGAAGGTGTAGTCCTTGCCCGGCTCGGTGATTTGGTAGTTTAGCGAATGCACGCCGTTGGCTAGGTAAATGAAGGCGCTGCGTTTCGGTGTCTCGGTTTTCTCCTTGGCCTTTAACGGGATCATGCATTCGAGCATCGGCAAGGCGATACAAGTGCCCATCGCGCGGAGGGCGTGGCGGCGGTCGATTAGCCAGGATTGGGTCTGAATATTACTCATGATTCGGCTTGGGGTTTTAGCGTTTTCGGAATAGTTCGGAAGTGGCCACAGCCCTAACAATGTCCATTACACGGTACTGTCCTTGTTTGGATTGTTCAAGAATGGATTGGATGTCATCACGGTCGTCAACCGTCAATACGCGCCGTAGCGCGTAAGTGCAAAGGTGTTCAATGAAGGCCTGCGTAATTTGGTCGCGATCTTCCAATAGCAATTGCTTGAACTGGGCCGAGTCTGCAAATTTTCGCCCATCGGGCATGATGCCCGAAGCATTCACTAACGGATTCTCTCCCACGCCGGTCGGCACGTGCTCATGGGTGCGCCATTGGCCGATGGCATCGTATTGATCGAAGGCCAGTCCGAGCGGGTCAATGGTGCGATGGCAAGCCGCGCAGTTGGCGTTCTTGGCGTGTGCCTCGATGCGCTGCCGGATGGTAATCTTATTACCTTTTGGTGGCACCGGTTCGATGGGGTCGACATTGGCCGGCGGAGGAGGCGGTGTCTTGTTAAAGATTGTTTCGCTAATCCAAACCCCACGATGTACCGGGCGATGACGGGTTCCGTCGGAGGTCAAACCAAGCACTGCTCCCATCGTAAGCAGACCGCCACGATGGTCTCCGTCTTTGAGCGTGACACGCTGGAAGCCTCCGTTTTTTGGCTCGGGCAATCCGTAGAAATCACAGAGCCGCGCGTTGGCCATCGTCCAGTTCGATTCGAGCAACCCTTCGATAGGTAGATTCTTAGTCAGTAACTCGCGAAAAAATTCCACCGGTTCATTGCGCATGCTCGTCTCGAGCCAATCATCGTACCCGGGATACAGTTTCTTGTCCGGTGGGAACATGCCCACGCGATGCAGTTGCAGCCATTGCCTTGAAAAATCGTCGATGAAACGGTTGATCCGTTCGTCGGTCAACATTCGGTCCACTTGTTTCTTTAAGCTTTCTCCTTTCAGCGTGCCGGCCTTAGCCTCAATGGAGAGGTCGTCGTCCGGCATCGAACTCCACAGAAAATACGAAAGCCGCGAAGCGAGTTCCTGATCTGTGAGTCGTTCGCGCGTCTCAGGATGGCCTTCGACTAGGTAGATGAAATTCCGAGAAGTTAGCACCCGCAGGAGGGCGTTGCGATAAGCGGTGACAGCTATTTCACCAGCCTTACGATCAGCGTGATAGGAGTCCAGATAGTTCTTTAACTCCTCTAGTTTCACCGATCGGCGCCAAGCTCGTTCGGCAAAGCGTTGCAAATGTTCGGCGACCACTTCAGACGAGGCGTTTTTCGGGGGGATCACATCCTTGCGGTGAGCTTTTTCCGCGTCGGTTACCAGTGGGCCTTCCCATTCCAGCCAGTCCAGAATCACCGTCGAAAAAATGCCGTTGCCTTTGTTATCGAACATCTGCGGTGCGTTGGGGTTCAATAGCAGAGTCTCACTGCTGTGCGTGAAGATATAAGCCCGGCTTGCAATTGCATTGCGAAAGGCTGCGCCGCCGCGTCGGTCCACACCGTCAGTCGCCACCACGGCAAAGTGTAATCCTATGGGCATTTCGAGGAACACTTCGAATTCATACACCTGCGGTTTGTCTTCCGGTGCGGTGATATCCAGTTCGATGAGGCCGTCGACGGTTTCTTCACTGGTGCGTTTGCCGATGCTGAGGTGAGCCGGTTGGCCACCGGGCGGGCGGATGCCGCTGGCTTGCAGTCGAAGTTTGTAAAGACCGCTGTGTTCCGGGCCCGTGCGGCCCAGCCAGTTTGGGGACAGGGCGGGTTGAACGCGTCCGGGAAAATGGAGGTACCGCAGCGGCCGCTTGATGCCAAGCCGATCCAGCGCCTCCTGTTCTTTTTCTCCGCCGCCGTAACGCAATTCCGCCGCGGTCTTGCGCACCTTGCGCGCTTCGGCAATTTTTTCAGGAAAGGCACGGTCCAGTACAATCTCAGCTGCGCGGTAGTAGCGGTCCATGTGCGAGGATGAAAGGGAAAGCTGCGAACCGATCCGTTCGTAACCATGCCAGAGCGTGTCTTCATTCAACTCACCCGGCTTGGCCGGATCGTAGCGCACGCCAAGTAAATCGTAGACGGTATTTTGGTATTCCTTACGGCTCAATCGATAATGCGCTACCGGCGGGCGTTTGGCCATGCGTGCGGCACGGCCTTCGCGAATGCGTTCGTCGAGCTGTGTAATCACTTTACCAATTTCATCGGCTGTCGGTTGGGGTTCATCCTCCGGTGGCATTTCGCCGGCATTGATTTTTTCCACCACCTCCGCCCAGACCTGTCCATCAATGCCGGACTTGAAATCACGTGACAATTGATCAAGTCGCAAATCACCCTTGGACTTCTTCGGTCCGTGACAGTCAATGCAATGTTTCTGGAGAAACCCTTCGAAAGGCACAGCTGCTTGGCTACAGAGGGCCAACGTGAGGATGCCTGCGGAGAGAAGAATGGAAGCAATCCTTGTCACTGCAGGATTTTAAATGCCTAGTCCGTCAATGGGGTCGTGATCGAGCAGTTGGGTAATTTCCTGAGGAATACCCGGGAGCAGGCGCAACTGCCCCGGATCAATCATGGTGCGCAGGATGGTGCTGATCAAGTGGCCCGGATCATAGGCTTTACTATTGGGTTCGCCTCCCTGCTTGTCAGACTGTCCGATCACTTTGCCACCCCCCATTCCTCCACCGTAAAGAATGAGAGGGGCGAGTCTTGCCCAGTGATCGCGTCCACCACGTTTATTAATCTTGGGAGTGCGGCCCATTTCACCGCAGCAAACCAGTAAAATTTTATCAGATAAACCGCGCGCCTCACAGTCACGGATGAAGGCCGCAACTGCGTGATCAAAACTAAGGCCGACGGCTTCCATGCCATCAGTCATGTTGAGGTTATTGCCATCAGCATGCATATCCCACACACCAGCGTAGCTGGCATGGATGGTAACATAACCGCAACCCGCCTCGCACAGACGTCTAGCTTGAAGCAGGAGTTTGCCGATGGTATTGGCCTGTGCATTATAGAGTCCTGCCTTGCCCCGTTTTACCTTATTCCAGCGTGTGCCTCCGTCGTATTGGCTGGTGTCATACATTGCCAGTGTCTTGGCATCTTCACGTGAGAGATCGAGCGCATTGGAAACTCCACCACCCAGTAACACTTCATAAGCCTGTTGCTGAATTTCATCGGCGGCATTGATACTGCCCGATACATCTGTTTGTCGGTTAAGTTGATCCAACGCTTTTAGTAGAGATCGGCGATCACTCAAAAATCTTTCACGCGGCAGGTTAAGTTTCATGTCCTCCTGCAACTTGCCGCCTTTGCCGGGAATGAAAGGTGCAAAGCCTGCTCCGTAGGGTCCGGTTGCTGATAAATTCCCACGGGCAGACGGGCCGGGGACGTTCTTACTGACTGAAGCGGGAAAGAGCACTGCAGTAGTTGGTGTGCCTGAGTCTGCGCGCGTGGCACCTGCTACTCTGGCAAAGTGGGTGCTGATGGCTGCTTCCTTGGAGAACTTACTGACGATGGGCTGGATATTGTGTCCGCCATTCTGGGTGGAGTAGGAGCGCACCACATTAAATTTATGGGCCAGCTTGGCTAGCTGGCTCATGGCTCCGCCAAAATGAACTCCCGGGATGGAGGTGGGGATCACTTCACCCACAGTACGGATTCCTGAAGGGGCATGTGGCTTGGGGTCAAAGGTTTCAAACTGGCTGGGGCCACCTTGTTGGAATAGAAAGATGACCGACTTGCCGGTTAAAGGATCGGTTGATCCACCCGACAGGTTGGCCAGAGCCTTGGTGGTGAGCAAAGAAGAGAGGGACAAACCACCCAAACCCAGTCCGCCAATCTGCAGGAGTTGGCGCCGGTTCAGGCTTTGGCTTCCATCAAAAACACTCAGCATATCCTAACCTTAGAAGATTAAATGCTAACGGAAATTCAGCTTTTTTCCAGCTCAATTACTTGATGGTTTTTTCGATGCGCTTAATGAAGCGCAGTAGCAAGGGATGGGCAGGTTTAGCCATTTGACCGTGGTTATAGCCGTCCAGTTCCATGATTTTGGTATCGGGATGTTCCACCACCTGCATCATACGCCACATATAGGCGTTTTCCTCATAACGACCGAGTAATTCCAACTCACGATCACCGGTAATGAGTAGCAGCGGCGGTGCATCCTTGCGTACATGGAAGAGGGGAGCCATGTCATCCAAAATGGGTTGTTTCCCGTCAATGCCGCGTTCCTTGCGTACGGTAAAATGGGTGATGGTATGGCCGCTATAGGGGATGAGCCCTGCAATGGCGTTGGCATCAATCTTGTGGGCTGCCAGCCAGCGTTTATCCAGACCCACCATGCTGGTGAGATAACCCCCGGCAGAATGTCCACTCACGTAGATGTGCTTTGGAGAGCCACCATATTTTTTAATGTTCTTGAAGGTCCAGGCCACAGCTGCCGCTGCGTCTTGAATATAGGCGGGGGACTTTACCTTGGGATGCAGCCGGTAATTCACTGCCACGACTGCGATTCCTTTTTCTTGCAGTTCCTCAGGCACACTGCGGTTGCCTGCTTTCAGCCCTCCGCCGTGGAACCAAACCAGAGTGGGGAAGCTCTTAAGATGCTTGGGATAATAGATATCCAAGCGGCAACGTTCTCTCATGTAATCATTCAGCTCTCCGGTCCGGTAGAGGATATTAGTGGCAGTCTGGTAAAGAGGCTTGGCCTTTTGGGCTTGAGCGGGGGCCAAAAGGGTCAGGGACGTTAGGGCGGGAGTAACATGCATCCTTAATAGTTTGATAACCGATGTTAAGTCGGTCGGTTTTTTGAGGCGACCCAACTCCTTTCCGTTCTGCCCCAACACAAGAGCATAAGTGCAGTTCCGCTTTACCTTGAGTTTGTCAACGTGAGGTGCGCGGCCATTGATGGTGTCGAAATGAACAACCACAAATTTTGGCAGCAGCTTTGCGAACTCACGGTTCGCTCCCGGCTTCTGTTCCAGAGCCGGGCAATAAACTCCTCACTGGGAATCATAGACATAGACAAACACAGGTTTGGCCTGTTTTTTTGCCATCTCTAATGCCTTCGGATAATCCCTGAGGGGTTCTTCAGTCCATCCCCAACTGGTGCCTATCGTTAAAGCCAGCATCGAAATTAATATGAGAATCTGCTTCATGATTACTTCGTGGGGTTGCTCTCAGTTTCGCACTTCGGCACCGCCTTCTTTTCTAGTTCTTCAATTTGAGCCACGATACGACGCATCTTCGGCACCTCAGCGGATTCAGGGTAGCGGCCTATAAAGAGTTTCGCGCCGAACATCGCATCATCATAGCGTTCTTCTTTCATGGCCTTGTCCACATGGTCCATTAGTTTATTGGGGGTCAACCGCCAGTCGTCGGGCTTATGGCCTAACGGAGTATAGAACCAGCCAACTCCCTCAATATATTTGAAGCCGTTTTCAGCCGCCTTCTGTCCGTTCTCCGTCTTTGGCGTCGTCCCACACCCCACTAACGCTGCCACCGCTAATATCAATAGAATGTGTTTCATGCTCCGGGAGACTATACCCCTACAACCAGCAGGGGCAAGAGTGCGGGAAATAATGAGTGAGCTTGCCTATTAGTATTCAGGGCAGCAGAATGGAACTGGCCCCATGAAAACCAATCTTTTGTCCTTTATCCTCTTAGCTTGCTTCCTGCCTCTACTGACCTTGGCTCAGCCTAAGGAAGTAAAATCCAAAATCCTGATCGGCGGTAAAACCCCGCGTGAAGTCTTAATTGAATTCAAGTTTCAGGGGTTTCTGGCACTGAATGATCGGCATTGGCAAAGTTACCGTCGGGTGTTTTCCCTAACAGATACCAATGGTGACGGGCGTCATTCCAAGGAGGAATACATTGTTAATGGCCGGTATATGACTGAGCAATCCCGAAGAGGGATATTTCAGGCTTCAGATTACGATAAGGACGGGTATGTGAGCGCCTTTGAGTATTTCGAAAACCGCATCATCACCGATGAAGCCAAACTGATCTTTGAAGCGATGGATCAGAATCGTAACGGACAGCTCACCCGCGCTGAATTCATGGCCAGTCAACACATCAAGGATCCCAAACTGGCAGCGGCTATTTTTAAGGCTTTAGATACCAACGGTAACGGAGAACTGGTGATTCCTGAGTACCTACGGGTTTGGGGTAAATGGGCTCGCTATTAAGTTAGTTGCCCAGAAATGAGATTATGAGTCTCATTTGTTACACTCATGTAATTGTAAACTTCCGGTGGTGTAATGACTGAAGGTGGTTTTGTTTTCGTCGAAAGAATTTTGTTCGATGGATCTATTTGTAGAGATCACGATTTCTTCTCCCATGATTTTTAGTTCATCGAGGTATTCAGACATTCTATCCTCATGAACATCGTGATCTCCAACGATGACAGTGGTGTCGATAGAAATTCTGGTTCCACAATTATCCTCACGGTGTGTGGCATGGATCAGTGAAAAATCACTGATATGTATCCTGCCTTTTTTTGGCGATAAATCCTCATTAAAATCGTAGTAGTCCAGCACCCATTGCATCTCTTCATAGGTGGCGGCTGTGGCCAGAAACTTATCTGAAAAGGTTTCCGGACTCTTTGGGGTCCAAAAAATGAGGTTATTATTTTCTACATCACCCAGTAAAGGGGTGTAACAGTTCATCGACCAGGGGCCTTCAACCCACGCATCGGAATGGGGATGGGAGGTGTTTAGTGATCGGTCAACATTGTCCTCCAGTTCCAATCCATACTTAATCCTGATATTCGGAGTGTACCTGAACCTTGTCATTAACTCAGGGTGCCCCTTGATAATACTCTGAATGATTTTGGACCAACTGCGTAACACCATGTTGTACTCCAGTTGATATTCCTTCTTTGGGACTACGCCTCCATTGGGGGTGACATTGTCACGAGTTTCACGATTTGCATCCACCCTTTTCATGAATTCGATTTCATCATCGGTGTAATCAAAATAAAGGGCTTTTGAAATATAGAGCATGATTGCAAACCGCAGATCGCTCAGCTCTTGATCGGTGGGAATATAATCCACCATCAGATCATGAATGCGGTTAACGGCCCAATGCTCTTCCATCGTTGAAAATCTTGATTTTCTGTACTCGTAATCTGAATTGTCTGGCTGATCAGTTTCACTCATGACTTCTCTCCCTGATAATAACTCTTGGGCAGGCTGGCGCAGTTAGGCCGGGTTCTGAGCCTATGCTCCTCTACCTCCCTTTCATTTAGTCTCAGATAACCGGCAAAAGAA
The DNA here is from genome assembly GCA_913041895.1 of uncultured Verrucomicrobiales bacterium. Taxonomy (GTDB): domain Bacteria; phylum Verrucomicrobiota; class Verrucomicrobiia; order Limisphaerales; family UBA1100; genus UBA1100. The sequence goes on along the minus strand of CAJWKQ010000046.1, from coordinate 10,402 downwards.
TGGAAGCCATATATATAACAAAGAACAGAAACAGGTTGGTTGGTCAGACCTCGTATGACACATTGGACTTATGCCTGTTTTGGTTCGGTTGATTTTAGCTATTCAATTCATCTCCAGCTTGCCTCTCGCAGCAGCTGATGTTTTGGAGAATTTGCCGGGGCTTAAAAATCCTACTCCACTGGACAAATTCATTCTTGAAAGCATGAAGGAAGCCAAGGTGCCCGGACTGGCGGCTTTGACTCTCAAGGAAGGGAAAATCTTATGGGCCGGCTATTATGGCTGGGCGAATATCGAGGAGAAAATACCTGTTACCCAAGATACTCTCTTTCAGTTGGCTTCGATTTCCAAGACAGTCACAGCTTGCATGATTATGCAGCAGGTCGAAAAGGGTGAACTCGATCTTGATGTTGATATTAACACCTACCTCCCTTTTAAGGTGCGCAATCCAAAGCATGCGGATCAACCCATCACCCTTCGTCAGTTGCTTTGTCACACTTCCGGTATTCGTGATAATTGGACGGTGCTGGAAGATCAGTGGGTGAAGAACGGGGACTATAAAGAGCCTCTTGCAAAATCCCTGCCGGCTTATTTGATTGAGGGCGGTAAATTCTTTAGCGCTAAAAAAAGTTTCTATAACTGGGCGCCAGGCACCAAAAATCAATACTGCAATGTGGCCGTGGCTTTGGCTGCGCATGTTGCTGAAGTAAAGCTAAAAACCCCATTTGAAACGCTTTGTACGCAAGGTTTATTCAAGCCACTGAACATGGAAGGTGCAGGCTTTCTTATGAGTTCAGTAGACCTCAAGAAAGTGGCCATGCCCTATGGTTACAGAAAGAAGACTGGCAACTTTAAGGCGCTGGGTCATCACGGGTATATTGATTATCCTGCGGGCACTTTGCGGGCAAGTGCGCCACATTTGTCACGATTCTTAATGATGTTCATGGGAGGAGGCAAACTGGGTGAAGTGCGCGTACTCAAGGAAGAAACTGTAGAGGCAATGAAGAATATACAGTATCCCAAGCTGGATAAAAAACAGGGGATTGGTTGGTACTATACGCGAGTAGGAGCCAACCGAATGATCGGGCATGATGGGGGAGATCCTGGCGTGGCGACTCAGATGTTCTGTCAGCCAGAGGAGGGTGCAGGAATTATTATCCTGATGAATGGCGAACCCAAAAAAGGTTCACTTGAGAAAGCATTAGCTCAACGCTTGGCTGAACAGTTGAAGTAATTGCGCCGGGATTTATTTTTCTGTAACGAGCTTGATCTTGTAGGCTGCGCCATTGAGTACAGACACTTTTCCGGAGTAATTAAAGAAGCCCCGACATCCATCCAATTCTGCTTTCACGGTGGTTGTGCATTCAACACCCACAAACCATTTTCCAGGGGTCAGTTGTTTTGTGATGGTCTTGGTGTTTCCGGGGCCGGTGGACATATAGTCCGCGTTGCTGCTAAATGCTGGAGCTCCCTTTTTTAGATAGATAGAGAAATCAATACTTTGCTCGCCTTGCAATTCAACTTGGGTGTTCGTGTTTGATTCAGCGATTTCAAAACTGAAGTGATGGTATTGCAGATCGCCGATGCGAGTGTAATCAGGATCATTATCAGAGGTACGTTTGTTCATATGGCGTTCCTCGCCTGGCTTCAGTTTTCCTTTCAGTACAGGGGTTCCCACTCCATCTATGGCGTAACGAAAACAGGCTTCAGTGATCTGTAATTTCTCGCCGGAAGTAGAGCCTTCAGGGTGTGACCCGATATTAATGATACGTCCAGCAGCTTTATCTTTCTTGTAAGCCCAGATGGCAGCTCCTTCGTGGACTTTATTTTTGGGTAAGTCATAGGTGGCCAACACCTCCACATGCTTCATTTTTTTGAGTAGGTTTTGAGAAAGCCAGTTGCCATTATTGTGGTAAATATCTGGCACGTAATAATCTCCTCCAAAATCATGATATTTGAGTAGCGGTGATTCATGAGGGATCACGTGTCCAAGGCGGGTTTTTTTGATTCCAGAGGTCAATGTGTTGTAAGGAAAGATATGTAGATAGCCTAAGCGGCGCATTGAGTTTGTGTTGGTGTTGCGGCCACTCAGAAATGAACCGGCACAACTGCCTGAATAACTTCCTCCATTGTTATAGAACTGCCTGAATACCTTGCGCCCGGCTAATTCCAGTGTTTTGCCATGGGCCGTTGCCCCGCCTCCATTGACATAAATTAGACGGAAACGCGGTTGGCCATCAGGGTAAAGTAGGACGCCATTGTCATCGAAGTCATTGCCGACAATTAATTCCCTTTGCTTGTCTGGATCACGGCCTGCATAGAGCTCATAGGAAAGTCCTGCTGATTCAGCCGCCGGTAAACTCCGACGGCTGGACAAATTGACACCTCCATTCATGAAGACATCCTTGTAGAAGCCTTCAGGTCGGTGAGCGGACTTGGGCAGAGGAGGTTTGCCGGGTTTGAGTATGCGGCGGTTCTTGAGGTTATATCTTGCTCCATGCCAAAGCGGTTGATAACGCTGGTGAGAGGGAGTATCAGCTTTCCACCCTTTGGGATTGTATATCAGCACCACGCCATCGGGTTTTCCAATCACCTCGCATTCGTCTTGCCGGACGACGATGCCGGTCCCTTCATCCAAGCCGATTCCCAGCAAGGCAGATCGATCATGGGATTTCTTCATCTTCCCATCGGGGTCAGTGAGAATCTTGATTAGGTCAAAATGACGAAAGCGCGGTATGACATGTTGATCAATAGCTGTATTACGTAAGAATCCAAAACCGGTCTGATGGTTGCCTAGTAAGATACTGCTGCTATTGGTATCACCACGTACCAAATAGGAACCTTGAATGCTGGCTCCTGCTGAACTGCCCCCAATGACTCCTCCCCGTGAGAGAACTTCGTTGAATGCCTTTTCGGTTCGCGTGCCTGCATATGCATCAACCAGGCGCCATTGTCTTCCTCCGGTAAACCATACGGCATCAGCTTTTTTGAGAGGCTCAACAAATTCTTCAGTATCAGCAACATCACGATCATGGGTGTGCAATGCGGTTAAATGTGTAAGACCCATTGATTCACGCATCCCTCTGATTTGTGTGCCATCTAGATAATCGTATTTTTCACTACTGGATGAGGCGGTAGTCACTACGACGATCTGGGCGTTTTTGCCGCCTGAGAGTTTAACGAATTCTTTGAAACAAAGCCGGTCCTTATCATTGCCTCCCACAATCACCAGTGTGCCTTTGGCTGGCCCGGTTGTTTGTCCTTGAATTGAATCGAGTATCAATAAGCTGATAATGCAGAGGATAATTGGCATGATTGACAACAATAGTATCCCTTCAGATCAAATGTAACAATTTTTATGTAGAAATGCATTGGTCAATATCAATAGATATTTCTCCACTTTTTCATGCTTTCCTCAGCGGCTACGGCTTAACATAGTCTCCGGCGTGTTGGTTACCATCGCCATTCCAGCCTTCAATGAGGAAAAGCTCCTGCCATCAACCTTATCTGCTGTAAAACGGGCAGCCGCGGCATTTACTGAACGCGGTTGGGAAATGGAGATGGTGGTATGTGATAATAACTCCACTGATCGAACAGGAGAAATTGCGCTAGATGCAGGTGCTCGGGTGGTTTTTGAGGAACATAACCAGATTTCACGGGCCCGCAATGCAGCAGGTAGAGAAGCCAAGGGTGAATGGATAATTTTTGTCGATGGCGACTCTCAGCCGAGCAAAACCCTCTTTGAAGCTACGGCAGAGGCGATGGGAAACCAGAGTATCATAGGAGGAGGTGCGATTGTTAAATTCGAAGGTGGTGAAAATGTGCCTGTGGCATTTATTGCTGCTGAAAGAATCTGGAATGGTATCAGCCGCTTGATGTGTTGGCCTGCAGGTTCCTATATTTTTTGCAGAACAAAGGATTTTCACGACCTCAACGGGTTTTCAGAAGAACTATATGCTTCTGAAGAAATAGAATTTGGTCGGCGTTTAAAGAAGTTGGGGAAAAAACGCCAGCAGCACTTTCGCATATTTTCAAAAACTCCTCTTTCAACCTCAGATAGAAAGGCGTATTGCACTTCATATATTGAACTGCTTAGGCTTCTTTTTTTGAATATCGTAACTGCCGGGAGATGCTGTAGGAAAAAAGAGAATTGTAATTTATGGTATGACAGTCATCGGCGCTGAGCATTTACATTGACGGTCAGGGAGCGCGCACTCAGGATGAGGCAGTAGGTTTTAAGCATGAAACGACAATTCTGGTTAAGTAATATGAGTGTCGCAATAGTTTGCATGGTGACTTCGTATTCATTGCAGGCCCAGCGAGCGTCCAAAATTCCGTTGGATAGTTACCGTTTTGCCCCGGGTGTACGGTTAATGAGTGGAGGCAAACCCATTGATGTTACTACTGGTCATGCATCGCCCTACGTATATGATTTTAACGGTGATGGTAAACGTGACCTTTTGGTGGGTGAATTTGGATCAGGGACCTACAGTGGGGAAACCACTTCAAAGAGTTCACTGGCCAATGCCCGACTGCGGATTTATCTCAATGTAGGGTCCAATGCCGCTCCCCGTTATGACGGGTTTAAATATCTGCAGGCCGGGGGCGAAAATGCTTCGGTTCCCAGTACGTGATGCAGCACGTTCTGTCCACAGTTTGTGGACTTTGATGCTGACGGGATTGAGGATGTGATTGCCGGGTCCATCTATGAGGATGTCTATTTATTCCGCGGTCTAGGTAATGGTAGCTTTGCCAAGCGCAGGCTCTTAAGGGACAAGGACAATAATCCGATCAAGGGCGGTTACTGCTGTACCACTGAACTGTTGGACATGGACGCCGATGGAGATCTGGACTTAGTTTGCGCCAACCGCATCAGCCGGGCAAAATGGTTTCGCAATGTTGGCACCCGAAGTGCGCCCAGTTTTGAGTCAAAAGCTCTTTCATTACCGATGGAAAAAGGGGCCGGATCGATTACTGGAAGTAACGCGGCCTACACCGATTGGGATGGGGATGGCAAGCGCGATCTGGTGGTGGGTTCGGAATACGGACGGATTGTTTGGCACCGCAACATGGGTCGGGACAATCAGCCGAAATTTGCAGGCGCACGTCAATTGCTCGAGGATCCGGGCTTTGAGCGTATCAAGGAGGGGGACATTCCCAAGGTACATGGCAGCCGCGCGAAGGTCTTTATCATAGATTATGATAATGACGGGTTGCGAGACATCCTGCTGGGTGATTTTACCTCCTGCACCTACGATACCCGGGCACCCCTGACCAAGGCGGAGAAAAAGGAAAAGAAAGATCTTGAGGATCAGCTGGCCCGATTGCGTGATCAGGCCTACTACGATGAAGTCAATCAGCTCAATCGTGAGTTGCGTGAGCTCACCCAGCCCATTAAGGATATGCAAAAGGCATTGAACGCAAGGCTCAAGCCTTCGCCCAACCTTTTGGTGGATGGGGATTTCGGGCCCAAGACCAAAGCTGCCTTAAAACAGTTCCAGCAAAGAAACAAACTAACCGCTACTGGTCAGCTTGATGAAGGAAGCCAAAAAGCACTGGGTCTCTTGAGCCTCAAGACAGAGAATCTGGAAAAAATGGAACGAATTAAGGCGCGGCAAAAGGAGATGCGGCAGCCCGGTGATGTAATTTACAAAAAACTGCGACCCTATCGCACCACCGGCTATAAGTCTCACGGTTGGGTTTGGTTTTATCGCCAGCTGCCCCAAGCCAAGGTGAACCTTGCCAAAGAAGTATTGGCCTCCAAGCCAGCTGTACGAACTGAAGAGGTGACGCTGCGTGCTTTGGCCAGTCACACCTCGGTTGCTCCGGGTCAGGAATTTCAAGTGGCTTTGAATTTCAAAATTGCCGATGGATGGCACATTTATGGTTCAAAGAAGGGAGAGTCTTATTTGCCTACTGCAATTGATTGGAAGTTGCCCAAAGGGGCCGTGCTGAAGGAAGTTCGATGGCCTAAGCCTCACTTGATTAAATCAGGTGCATCATTGCAACCTGCCTACGAGGGAACCATTACAGTTATAACAACTCTTGTTGCACCGAAGAAAGCCAAGCCAAATTCTCATTTGAATTTATCGGCAAAAATAAACTGGCAGGTTTGCAGGGAATTATTGTGCAAATTAGGGGATGCAGAAATAAAAACAAAAATCGGTATGTCTGAAGATGGTCAGTAGCGGAATAATGCTGGCTGCACCCGTTCACGTGAAATCGGGTTTTAAAACAGGACAATAGTCAACCTTTGGCTTGAATGAGGGGAGGAATTTGGCAGATTCCCCAAATGCAATGTTCGAGGCTTCGACCTTTAATAGCAATCCTGTTCATTTCCCTGCAGTGTGGATCGGCTGCTGACTGGCCTCAGTGGAGATATGGTTCAGGACATGGTGCCGTTACTCCTCACGCCTTATCCCAGCAGTTACACTTGCAATGGTCTCGTCAACTTGAGGAGGCACATCCCTCGTGGCCAACGACCCAATCCAAGTTGGGCTTTGATTTGGCGTCCGAACCTATTGTGTCCGGAGGACGCCTCTTTGCCCCCAGCTCTATGACCGGTACAATGACTGCCTATGATACAAAGAATGGAGAGGAACTGTGGAGGTTTTATGCCGAGGGTGCAGTTCGTTTTGCACCAGTAGCCAGTAAGGGTAAAGTCTGGTTTGTTTCAGATGATGGCCATCTATATTGCCTGAGAGCTCAAGACGGTAAACTGCTGTGGAAATTTAATGGGGGGCCTTCTGAGCGATGGTCGCTTGGACATGGAAGGTTGGTTTCAACCTGGCCGGCCCGCGGTGGGCCGGTTTATCGCGATGGCAAAATTTGGTTCACCGCGAGTATCTGGCCTTTCATGGGTATTTTTGTCCATTGCCTTGAAGCGGAGACCGGTCAGGTCCTTTGGACCAATAGTGGCGAAGGAATGAACTACACGGTGCAGCCTCATGGAGCACCTTCCTTTGCTACTGTTGCACCGCAGGGTCATCTGACTCTCGCAGGCAATCGGCTAATTGTTCCAGGAGGTCGTTCTACTCCTGCGGTGTTTCAGGCAGATACGGGAAAATTAGAGCATTTCAAATATGACAAAAAACGCGGGCATTATCGCGTCTATGCTGGTGCTGAATATTATTTTGTGGATAAGGGTCGTTATCAGATTACCGATGGGAAAAATTTGGGCGAAAGTAGTCCTAAAATCATCGGAGACAATTATACCATTAGTCAAAGGGGTGATAAGCTCACGGCCCAGAAGCTTGTTGGTCAATTCCGAACCCGTACCACAAAGAATCGCAAGGGAGAAACTGTAAAGGAAACCAAGTTTGAGGTAGCAACGCTTTGGTCGGCTGAAATTAATAAATCCGCCGGCGAAATATTTTTACAGGCAGGAGATAGATTGTATGCAGGTGCTGAAGATCAGATTAGCTCCTTCGAACTTGCTGATTTAGAGGATGGTAAATCAGTTTCGAATTGGTCCGCCAAAATTAAGGGTAATCCCTGGACAATGCTGGCGGCTGATGGGCGGCTTTTTGTGGTGACTCAGGAAAATCAGATTTTTTGTTTTGGGGCGAAAAAAATAGAGCCTGCTCACCACTCAGCAGCTTCATCCATAGAGCCTGTGCCAGAAACCAAGCCAACTGATAAACTGCAGATAGCCCTGAACAGTATGGCCAGCAAGGACGGATTCGCATTACTGCTTGGCGTTGATAAAAGTTCTGTAGACGCGCTCTTGAATCATACCAATCTGAATTTGATGGTGGTGGATTCTGATTTAGTTAAGGTGGCAGCTTTACGCCGATATTATGATGCGGCAGGTCAGTATGGGGAACGGGTTAGTATATTTTATTGCGAAGATCCGGCTGATTTTCCGGTTGCTCCCTATTTTGCTGATTTGGTTTTGGTGCAACAAAAAGTCGCTTCGGAGCTCGAGTTGGAGTCTATCCAGAAAGTTTACGAATCGGTGCGCCCTTATGGCGGAGTGTTGTGTTTGCTTCATAAGTCTGCGTCTGTAGCAAAAGAGCTTTCAACACTACCTCAATTGCAAGTCAAAGTAGCAGAAGATAATTTACTCGTTGCGATCAAGAAAGGGGCATTGCCGGGTGCAGCCGATTGGACTCACCAGTATGCCGATGCCGGGCAATCGGTGGTTTCGAGAGATAAGAGAGTGAAAGCCCCGTTGGGATTGCTTTGGTTTGGTGGGCCTTCAAATGCAAAAATATTGCCGAGGCACGGTCATGGTCCATCGCCGCAGGTTGCGGGCGGGCGGTTAGTGATCGAAGGTGCTGATATATTACGCGCGGTCGATGTATATACGGGCAGGTTGCTGTGGGAAAGGGAGCTTAAGGATGTGGGAGAGTACTATAACACGACCCGGCATTTTGCTGGGGCCGGAGAAGTTGGCAGTAATTATGTAACCTTGGCTGACGCCGTTTATGTGGTCTACCGCACTAAGATACTTGAGCTGGATATAGAGACCGGTTCGACAAAAAAAGAATTTAGTTTACCAGATAATCCCAACTTTGGCTGGTTGAGTGTGCAGGGTGATTACTTAGTGACTACGGTTTCTCCCATTGCAGTTAAGTTATCCGGTAAAGATAAGTCCGAGGCTGTTGATTCCCGGTTTGCATCAGGCAGTCGGCAGTTGACTGTGTTTAACCGGAAGACGGGTAAACTACTTTGGAAGCGGGACGCTAAGTTTAATTTCCGCCATAACAACATTGCTATAGGGGCTGACTCAATCTATGTCATCGATAGCTTAACTGAGGACCGACTCAAAGCCTTGAGTCGGCGCGGAATGAAACCGAAAGGGAATTCTTCTCTCTCTGCTTTGGATATAAAAACCGGCCGGGTAATTTGGCAGACTCAAAAGGAGATTTTTGGCACCTTCTTGAATTACTCAATTGAGCATGATCTTTTGCTGCAGGCCGGAAGTGCTTTTCGTGACCGGGCCAGAGATGATATCGGCAAAGGGATGATCGCTTATCAAGGCCGCAGCGGAGAGGTCCTTTGGGCCAATCGGGATTTGAGCTATAGCGGGCCGTGTTTGCTGCTGAAGGATAGGATTATTACCAATGGAAATGGTGGCTTTGCATTGGATATCAAGACAGGCAAGCCGACAGGGTGGAAGTATACCCGAAACTATGGCTGCAATACGGCCATCGGAAGTGAACATCTGTTGACCTTTCGCTCCGGAGCAGCGGGGTTTTATGACTTAAGTCACGATGGAGGCACTGGCAATTGGGGTGGTTTTCGCTCGAGCTGTACGGCCAACCTGATTCCTGCCAATGGCATCCTCAATGCTCCGGATTATACTCGTACCTGTAATTGCGCCTACCAAATCCAAACTTCTCTGGGTTTGATCCATATGCCCCAGCTGGAGTATTGGACCTTTGGGGCAAAGGTTCCTGAAGAAGAGGTGGCGATAAACTTTGGAGCTCCTGGAGATCGCCGCGGTCCAGAGGGTAAAATGTGGTTGGATTTTCCGGAGGCCGGGAGTCCATCGGTTAAAATGGACATAAAAATTGAGCCCAAGTCTGCAGAGGTCTTCAGGCATCATTCAAGTAGAATGAAATCAGGCGAATTAAAATGGGTGGGGGCATCAGGCTTGAAAGGGATAGAACAGGTGACTATTAAGCTGGAGAATAACGGACAATATCGTATTAAGCTGCACTTCATGGAGCCAGAGTATATGGAGGCAGGGCATCGGGTCTTTGATGTTTCCCTGCAAGACGAGAAGGTTTTGAATAATCTGGATATCGCACAGGCCGCAGGCGGAAAACGTCAGGTGATTACACGTGAATTTAATGTCGCTATCACGGACCGAACCTTAAAGATCAATTTGGAGTCTGGTAATGGAGCCAAGCCAGTTCTTTGCGGCGTTCAATGGGTGAAGATGCCTGCCAAAAATTAATATCAACATATGTCAGGACCGAGCAATGTTTTGGGGGATCAATTGGAGCTATGTTGTACTGACCCTATGACCGGCTTTTACCGGAACGGTATGTGCACTACCGGTCCCCATGATCATGGTTTGCACACAGTTTGCATCAAGGCTACTGATGAGTTTCTGGAATTTTCTAGAATGTGTGGGAACGACCTTTCCACACCTGCACCTCAATTTGATTTTCCTGGATTGGTTGAAGGAGACAAATGGTGCCTGTGTGTTACCCGTTGGAAAGAGGCATTGGATCAGGGAATGGCCCCACAGGTTTATTTAAAGGCTACTCATATTAGTGCACTTGAATACGTAGATCTGGAAGATTTACAAGCCCACGCTGCTGAAGACGAACTTTAGAGGCGCAGAGATTGTGCTATTTCATTCCATTTAGCCATTGCGAATAAGCTGTGAGTAGGGGGTTGATAGTAAAGAATAAGTGTAACTAGGAAAGGGTGGGAAGTGTGATAGTTT
>CAJWKQ010000045.1 GCA_913041895.1 uncultured Verrucomicrobiales bacterium | reverse complement strand
TTTTGCAGATCTTTATCAACTGCGGGGCTGTAGCTACTTCAAGATGGGTAACGTATTGGCTGCAGTGTTTAATTGGCAGCGATTTATCCAACTTAAACCCGAGAAGGAAACCGAGCATTGGCAAATCTGTGTAGGTCATGCATTGCTCGGTAATTACGAGGAGGCGCGTAAACGTTTCGAATGGCATTGGACGGCAAATACCGAGGACATGGAGGTGGCTTTTTGGCATTTCCTTTGCGTGGCCCGAACCGATGGAATGACTCAGGCACGTGAGAACTTGATTTCTGTTTCTGGCGAAAAACGTGTGCCAATGGCGCAGCTGCACGCATTGTTCAAAGGTACAGGCAGCGAGGCGGAGGTGTGGTTGGCTGTTGAGCAAGGTGGTCCGAGCGCCGAAGAAAGAGCTCAACGCGAATTTTTCGCCCATTATTATTTGGGCTTATTGAAACAGGCGAAAGGGAAACTGGATGAGGCGAAGAGTTCCGTTTCCAAGGCATTGAGCATAGCGCATGTTAGTGAAGGTTTTATGGGAGACAGCCCGGGTGGGCAGTTGCGTGGAGGTGACATGGCAAAAGTTCATTTTGATCAGATTAACCGAAAATTATCCGAGCAGTTGGCTTATACGGAAGGAGATGGGCAGAGTCGACCTTTGGCCCTTCTGGCCTATCTGGTCGCTGGAGTTGGGTTGGTGGTGTTAGTGGGCTATAGTTGGCGTCGAAGGCAGATTCCTATTCCTGTAGCCCGTAAAAGCTCGACATAACTCCCTCACACGTTTCAACGTTGTCCGGTTTCCCATGAGCTTATCAACAGATATTCGGCCGGTTTTCTCCGAGCTTTTTTTCCTGCCAGTTTACACCCGTATGCCGCTCAAGTTCGGAGGAGAGACAGTGACTTATGTAACTTGTGCACGCTGCAAGGTGAAAGTGCAGAATCGTGATGGGCGTGAGGCTGACGGCTGGGGAGAGACCCCCCTCAGTGTTACGTGGGTTTGGCCTAGCTCATTGGAGTACGAGGAACGACATGAGGTTTTAAAGTCCTTTTGCGTGAAACTCGCTGAGGCGTGGGCGGGTTTTGAAAGTTACGGTCATCCGATGGAGGTGGGTAATGAATTTAACACAAAGCATTTACCGAACCTTTTGGAGGAGCAGAATGTGGGTCGCGAGGAGCCAATGCCTTGGCTGGCTGCGCTAGTATGTAATTCATTATTCGATATAGCCGTGCACGATGCCTTCGGAAATCTTCATAAGAAGGACATTTACCAAACCTATAATTCCCAGTGGATGAATTATTCGCTGGAACACTTTCTGGAACCGGCTGTGGATTCCGATGTGGATTTTGAAGGGAAATATCCAGAAGACTTTTTTGCTGAAGACACACCGGTTCAATTGCTCGCTTGGCACTTGGTGGGTGGTGTTGATCCTCTGGATGAAAGCGAGCTTGCAGGCAATGAACCGGAAGATGATTATCCGGTATTGCTGTCCGATTGGATTCAAACCGATGGTTTGAAGTGCCTGAAAATTAAACTGAGAGGTAATGATCCTGAGTGGGACTATGCTCGACTACTAAAGGTGGGCAGCATTGCCTTAGAACAGGGCGTGGAATGGTTGACTGCCGACTTTAACTGTATGGTTACTGAACCATGTTACGTTAATACGATACTAGACAGGCTTTGTGCTGAATATCCACGGCTCTATGGAATGTTGTTGTATGTGGAGCAACCTTTTCCGTATGACTTGGAAAAGGAGCGGATAGACACGCACAGCTGTTCAGCGCGCAAGCCGCTCTTTCTTGATGAAAGTGCTCACGATTGGCAGCACGTTCGGTTGGGTCGTGAATTGGGATGGACAGGTGTGGCTCTCAAGACTTGTAAGACTCAGACTGGGGCTCTGCTCAGTGCCTGCTGGGCCAAAGCACACGGGATGACACTGATGGTTCAGGATCTCACCAATCCCATGCTTGCTCAGGTGACGCATGTGCGTTTGGCTTCAAAAGTTGGCACAATTATGGGTGTGGAAACTAACGCCATGCAGTTTTACCCAGCTGCATCAGAGCCTGAGGCTGAGATCCATCCGGGCTTGCATTGTCGCCGTAACGGAGTCGTTGATTTGAGCACTGTTAGCGGTTCAGGATTCGGGTATCGGTTAAAGGAAATTCATAGGGATTTAGGCCAGTCGCAATGCAGTTTTGGGGATTAGTTTTCTCGGTGTTCGCACGAACCTTTTGACATTAATTGATAAAAAATAGTTGTTGTTTTTGAAAACTCGAACGACGTTAGGGGTATGCAAGCAGATTTCTTCTGTTTCCTATGCAAATCGGTTAGACTGAGGGTTTTGAGATGTGTTTACGTTGTGCTTATGTCTTTCAGCTTAAGCCTTTCCTTTCAGGCTTCCGGGACCGAAGCTGAGTTAGTTTATCTTAAGGCTAACACGCATTTTAATAACGCTCAGTACAGTCAAGCTATAGAGCAATATAATTTGTTTCTTTCGAAATTTCCGGCACACAGCAAGAGAATAGATGTTCAATATGGACTAGGCATCAGTTGCTTTCTGCTAAAAAAATATCAGGATGCAGCAAGCGCATTAACTATTGCTGTCGCAGATAAGAAATGTCCGGATATTGCACGGGCAAATTATTTTTTGGGCCAATCATTACTTCTTATCGGAAAATACGCTGAGTCTGAGAAAGCCTTGGATGAGGGGTTGAAAGCTTTGCTGCAGATCCAAATAGAGCCAAAGAACAAAGCCCTTCATACGGAACTAGAGAGAACCTTAAAAACCAGTCGACTTGATGCGCTGATCCATCAAAAGAAGTGGGCTGAAGTGGTTAAGCAATCAGATGACCTAAAAGTCAATGCGGGCGAAGAGGCAAAGCGTGCGTCCTTTTACGGTGCATTGGCCAGATTTGAATTAAAAAAGTACAAAGAAGTGGTAGATGTGCTCAAGGCCTTGGCCCCAGATGTTAAGGGAACCCATCACCAGCAGCAGACACATTTTATTCTTGCCGAATCATATCGGGAACTAGGCGAAATGTCTGAGGCTATGGTCGAATATGAAGGCGTCATCAAATCCTCCGGACCTTTCGTAAACCAGGCGCTCTATCGCATGGGGATTTTACATTACCAGCAGGGCAATTCGGATAAGGCTATCCATTTTCTTTCCAAGTTCTGCCTTGGTAAAGATGTGAGCGTCGATATCAAAAAAATAGAGAGTGCAGAAATTCATTTGGGAGTACTTTACATCCAGCTAAAAAACTCTGGTGCAGCACGAGTTTTACTAAACAATATATGGAATAAAGAAACCCATTCATTCAGGCCTGAAGCGGGCTATTACTTAGCAGGCATAATTTCAAAAGAAAAAAATTCCCTGCTGAAAGCGGCGAATATTTTTGGTGAGGTTAGTGATCATTACCCAAAGCACCAGCTAGCAGCAGATGCCCGCCTACAGCAAGGAACGATTTTGAGTTCTTCGGGAAACTTTATAGAGGCTCAAAAGTCTTATGAAAAGTTTGCCATTGGTTACCCCAATCACAAAGATATTGATAAGATAAATTATCAGTTAGGTTTATGTCTAATGGAGCAACAGCAGTGGCATGATGCATTGGTCTATTTCAAAAAAGTCCCTCAAAAATCAAGTTGGAGTGATGAGGCGCTATATCAATCAGCTTGGTGTTTGAAAAAGAAAGCTGATAAGCCTGCCTCGGTGAAGCATTACAAGGAACTCTTACTGAATCACCCTGAAAGTCCTTGGATTGACTATGCTACAATAGAGTTGGCTGAGTTAGATTTTGAGGCCGGAGAACTGGAAAAATCTGCAAAGAGACTGGAGAAACTAGTTGATAAAGGAATTGATACGGAGCTCAAGACGCGGGCACAGTATCGACTGGGCTGGTGTTATTTTCAGACTAAGGATTACCAAAAAGCAGCGCGACTTTATGAATTAGTTTCCAGCAGTCAGGTTCCAGATTTGTTGATGAGCGCGCTGTGGCAAGCAGGGGAGTCTAGATTGCGTGCTGAAGAATATGTTGCTGCATCGACTCATTTCAAGAAAATGACTCAAGCAGCCAAGCCTGCCGATAAGAATCTTATAGAGTTGCAAGAACAATCTTGGTTGCGATTGGGAAACGCCCAAGCATTGGCGAAGAGATGGGCCGAGTCTTCCAAGGCCTTTGCATCGTTTATAGAAAGATACCCTAAACATCCGCAGAGTAGACTTGCCTATGTCGGAATGGGTATCGCTTTAAGGGAACAAAAACTCCACGATGAGGCGATTGTTGCATTCAGCGGTGTTTTAAAGGGTGAAAAACGCGACGAATTGGGAGCCAAAGCTCAATATTTGCTTGGAGAGTGTTATTTGGCCCAAAAAAGATATGATCAGGCTGTTGCGGAGTACATGAAGGTAGCGCTTTTTCCGTTTAAGGAGTGGCAGTCTAGAGCGCTATATGAAAGTGCAGTCGCATTTGAACGAAAGGGTGATCGGAATCGTGCTCATAAACAATTTAAAGAGCTTATTATGAAGTATCCAAGGACCGAGGCGGCAAAGTTGGCTGAGAAACGGGATGAATGAATTCTACTTTTAGGTGATGAGGAGGAAGTCGATTCCTTATATTTTGAGTTCTTGGTTGTTGGTTTTGTTAATAACTTCCATGTGGTTTTGTGCTTAATATTCGTTCATATCGTGCAGGATAATTACAGCGAGCAGGCCTGATGCAGCTAATGTCGAAAGCGGACAATACGGAGAAGATTTATGGAAGATAAAAAATGTTTTGGCAAATACCTGAGGATGGGGATCGCGGCGTTTATGTTTGCGGTGCTTCTTGCTCCGTTTTCGTCGATAGCTGAAGACAAAGCTGGGGATGCGGCTTATGAGGCTGCCGCAGGACTCTTTAACCTTGGTCTCTGGAAGCAGGCCTCGGAATCCTATAAAGAATATTTTGCTAAGCACCCACGTCATCAACTGGCTGATCATGCACATTTTGGCCTTGGATTGTGTTATTTCAACTTGAAGGACTATGCATCGGCGGCGGTGGAATTGGATAAAGCCTCTAAGGGTAAAGGTCCTGATCGAACCGAAACAAATCTGTATCTTGGTCAGGCACTTCTTCTCAAGACTCCGCCTTCACCAAAATCGGCCGAGGACGCATTCAAATCTGGACTTATAGCGCTGGGTTTTGAGAGGGCAGGGATTCTCAGGCGATCTTGGGATCAGAAGAGTATTGCTGCTTGGGTAGAAAAAAATAAAGCCTCCAAAAAGAGGTCTTTGGCTGCCGATGTTTTTGTAGGGCTTGTTGAGGCAAGTTATATGCGTAATAACTGGGGATCGCTTGTCGAAAAGGTAAATGCCTTTGAGAAAGTATTTGAGGGATCAAATGCCGAACAGCGTGTTCGTGTACTCAGTGGTGCGGCATATGCCGAATTAGAGAACTACGCAAAAGCAGCCGAAGCTTATCACGCGGCTTCTGGCTTGAAGGGACCTGATACTAGTGAGGCCTTGTTTCGTCTGGGTTTGACCCGGCTAAATCATTTAAAGACTTATGAGTCAGCGGCCGAGAACTTTAGGGATTTCTCTAAGAAATATAATAAAGACCCCAAACTTGCCGATGCAAACTACAATGAAGCACTGTGCTACTATCACGGATACTATACCGGGAAAAAGGATCAGTTACCCAAGGCTATTAGGACTTTTGAAACTTTCTATAAGTCCAATAAAAAACACAAATTAGCTACCGTTGCACAGTTTTATGTTGGCCAACTTCATCACCTTAATAAGGACTGGAAGGCATCGGTTCGTACGCTGGAGCCACTGATTGGCGCAGAAGATACAGATTTTAAACAGCTTGTATTCCTAGTCGGAGATAGTTATCACCGAATGAAAAACTGGGAAAAATCAGCTAAGCATTATATGCAGTATGCTAAGGGTAACGAAGAGGCTCAAAACGCGGATGTGGCTCTTCATAATGCCGGTGTGGCATATAGCAACCTAAACAAACCGGACTTAAACCGAGCAATTGCTGCATACGAACTTCTCGAATCTAAATGTCCTGCTAGTCCACATTTATCCAGTGCGCGACTGAAGCTTGGGATTATTCATTATCAGGCAGGACGATTTGCTGCTGCTGAAAGACCGCTGTCAAAAATCCCCTCTAATCATGATCTTAAACCTGATGCTGATTATTTTATGGCGTGGGCAAGCTTGGATGGGGGCAAGCCTTCTGAAGCTGCAAAACGTTTTAAGGCATTACATAAACGTCTCGAACGGAATACTCCAAAACATATCCTAGTTTCCAATGCAAATCTCTATCAGGGAGTGGCTGAGTATGACAATCGTGATTATATTACTTCAGCGCAAACGTTGAGTGGTTTCTTGAAACGATATGAATCGCATGAGAAAGTAGATGAGGCAGCCTTTAACCTTGGACTCGCTTACAAGGAATTAAAACAGTGGGAAAAATCCATCGATAGCTTCGATAAAGTGCCGCGGAAGTCCGTTCTTCATGATAGGGCTCTCTATGAGTCAGCGTGGAGTATGCGCTCATCTGGGAAGGTTGCCCAAGCTATTCCATACTACTCTGATTTGCTCGACCAGCATCCTGAGAGTAAATTTGCAAACACTGCAGCACTAGAGTTAGCGGAGGTAGAGTTTGAGACAGGCGGGGTTAAAAGCGGGCCTGATTCAGTGACGCGTTTGAAGAAACTAATATCCAAAAAAACCGATCCTAAACTCCGGGAGCTTGCTCTTTACCGGTTGGGTATCGTGGAATTCAGTCTTAAAAATTACAAAGGATCAGCTGAGGCTTTTGAGGATTTGCTTAAGACTAAATCAAATGATCTTGCTATTTCCTCTGCATGGCAAGCTGGTGAGGCTAGAAGGCAGTTGGCTCAAATGGCTAGCGATGCAATCCGAGATAAAGAATATAAGGCCGCACTCTCCAACTATAAACGGGCGATAAACGGTGTTTCTGTTGGAGGAGGTAATGAAAAGCAGTTGCAGCAACAAGCGCTTTTGCGAGTAGGTGAAACTGAGTCTATGATGGAAGATTGGACTGCATCGCAAAAATCTTATACCAGATTTATTGAGGAAAACCCGAAACATAGGCTAATTCGTACCGCCTATCTTGGGCTAGGTTGGTCGAAACATAACCAGGAGAGCTATAATGAAGCGATTTCTTTTTACACCAAGACTGTAAAGGACGGGATTCGAGATGATACTGGAGCACGTGCACAATTTCTCCTGGGCGAATGTTTTCTTGAGCAGGAGCAGTACGTAAAGGCTCGTACTGAGTTTTCAAAGGTTGATCAGCTCTACGCTTTTCCAAATTGGCAGTCCAAGGCTCTACTGGAGATGGGCCGTTCCTTTGCTTTGGAAAATCAAAAGTCAGAAGCCAAAACGGTGTTTAATAAACTCATTGAAAAATATCCAAAAACTGCGGCTGCCTCAGCTGCAAAAGATCAGCTGGCCCTGCTTGATTAGAGATTGGCTTTTTGAATAGATGAAATTAACCAAACAAAACCTGTTTATGGTGGCCTTTGCTACTATAGTTTTTTTTCTGAGTGGTTCCGCTATTGCACAGGAGGAGGAAATATCCGAAAAAGAGCAGTCAGTTGAATCGACGAATGGAGAGTTGCCACCAACAGGCGAAATTGTAGAACGCAAAACGATGTGGGAGTTGGTTCGCAGTGGCGGAATCATGATGATCCCTCTAGGATTGTTGGCAATCTATGGTTTCTATTGTGGAGGAGTGCAGATCTATGTGATTTTATTTAGTAATGATGGAGTTAAGGATCAGGAATTGCTTTCACGTTTAAACATGAATGGAGTTTCTTATGAAGCAGAGATAAAGGAGATTCTGGAGGAAGAAATTCTCAAGAGGGATCGTGCCGCTTTTCCTAAGATGGCTGAAGCTGCCATAAAACGTGTGTATGCTGGCAAAGAAGCAGTTCAAGAAGTCTTGGAGGAAGAAGGTGCATTACAGTTAGGTCGCCTAAAACGGGGGATAAAATCTCTTCAAGGGGTTTTTATGGTAGCTCCTTTATTAGGTCTTTTGGGAACGGTTTACGGGATGATAGCATCTTTCCAAAGCATGGGAACAGCAGGAGACGACAAGGTAAAGTTTCTTTCTGAGGGGATTTATGAAGCACTCGTAACTACCGCTGCCGGCCTGACAATTGCGATTCCATTTCTTTTTCTCTACCTTTGGTTGAACAAAAAGACTGACGAGATCGGGGAGAATTTAAATCGACAAGCTCGTAGTTTATTGTCAGCATGCTACCCGATTGGAGGAGAGAGTGCCCTGTTAGCATCGGGGCAGAAAACCGCCCAGAAGGAGGCTGATTTGCAGGAAAGCATAACGTGAAGGTGATTCAGGCACAGGATGATCAGGCGACTGGTATAGATGTAGCGCCCTTAATTGACATCCTCTTTACCTTGATCATCTTTTTTTTGGTGACCACCACTTTCCAAGAAGAGGAGAAAGAGGAGGAGATACAGTTGCCTCGGCAAGGAGGATCTTCCTTGGTGAATAAGAATCGCCCTGTTTACATCAATGTGTTGCAGAATGGTTCCTACAGCGTGGCTGGTGAGGTTGTGGATCTGAACAACCTCGAATATAAACTAAAATTACGGTATGAGGAGAAGCCAGACCAGAAGCTAGTGTTGAGAGGAGATTCAAAGGCCTTTCATGGACAGATTGCTTCTGCTTTGGATATTGCCCGACGTGTAGGTTTTACCAAGGCGAGTATAGCGTATGATACTCGCCCCTTGAATTAGTCTGATTGAATGAAAATTCGGATTAGAGGAGTTTTGGAGCTCATCGAATGGGGGTTTGAATCCATCGCCGATCGATTTGGGATCCAGCGTCGTCACGTTCTATTTGGCATATTTGTGCTGCTCCTATCCACTTTTATTACAGCTTGGTATATCTACCAAAAAAACTGGGTTATCGCTGGGAAAATTCAAGCAGGGCAAATCGAAAAGTACATGACTGTTTCTTTAGACGGTGAGGAATCAGCTATGCAGAAAATGGCCAGCGAGATCCGCAAATCAATTCTCGATACTCCGATGGCTGCGGCAGCCACATCAGAATCCATGGCTCAATCATCAGCCAGTAGTAATGCTCAACGTAGTGAGCCCCAGAATAGTGCTGCCAATCAATCTGCTTCTGCTAGCACAGCGACCGCTTCTGCCTCGAGTGCGGGGGCCTCTTCCAGTAACCTTACTCCAACTGCTGCACAGGCTAATGCCCAAGTCATGGCCGGTCGGGCTCGATCTGAGAATAGCCAAAGTATGGCTGCTGCTTCGCCTGTGCCAGCCTCTCAGTCGACAGCCGGTAGTCAATCGGTACGAAGTAATCCCCAAAGTAGAGTTACCCAGTCGGTGGTGGCCAAAAGGAGACCTTCATCGGAGTCAGCCAGTATTGCGGGTAAAGAGCGGCCTGTTTCGCCTCCGATCAGCCCATCAGCCATTGCTAAGATGTCTACCGGTCGGGCAAAATCGGTCTCAGGACAAAGGATGAGTGCTGCAATCACTCAACAACCTAAGATTCAAGCAGTTCCCGGGGCAATTGCCGCTCGTAGCATGCCACAAACCAGTGCAGCTCAATCTTCTGCGGCAGCTTCATCCACTGCTGCTAAGATTAGCAAGAGTAGTGCTGCAAACCCAAATTCATCCATTTCTCCTTCATCCGCATCACAGGTGTTTCAAGCCTCCGTCAAGGCCGAGGGAGCTCGTGGGGAAATCAGCCAAGGGATGAGTCAGGCTGCAACTCAAACCGCAGCCAAATCAGCTTCTGGCAAAAGTTCTGCCCATAGTGAGCCCCAGTCGGCTACTGCCGCTCGATCCGTTGCTGCCTCGGCCCAATCTTTGGCCACGACTGCTTCAGTCAGCCAGTCAGGCAACATTGTGCCTTCCCTCTCAGGTAGTCGTGCTGCTTCCTCCGGGGTTCAGAGTTCATCAGCTCAATCTACTGGAGGACAGAGTATGGCGAGCGCTACCTCTCAGGCATTGGCACAGGCATCGAATGGTTCTGGTGGTTCATCTCGAGGGAATCCTATTTCAGCATCCTCAGCACGAGGGTCTGCTTTAGCAACACGTTCTGCTTTGGCAGCAGCCTCCGGTTCTAATGGGGAGAAAGCTGCCTCCTTTGTTCCTTCTGTTTCAGGTAGTCGCGCTGCTGTGAGCGAAGTGCAAAATGCTGGTGCCAAGGCCGTTGCGGATGGTTCGTTATCCGCCGCAAATGCGCAATCTTTGGCTCAGTCAGCAACCGGTTCTCGAGGTTCTGCGCGGATCAATCCTTCGGTAAAAAAAGGCAATGGAGAATCCAGTTCAGTGCAGTCATCGATTTCGGTTTCGGCGGTTGCGGGAAGTAAAGGTACGGGTAACCATTCCTTATCCCCAATAGTTTCAGGTAGTCGTGCCGCTGCTATGGGTGTTCGTAGTACAGGAGCCCAAGCTGAGAAGGGACAGAATTTATCAGGTGCTTCTACTCAGTCTATGGCTAAGGCCGCATCTGGATTCTTTGGTTCGTCTCGTGGTAATATCACTGGAAATATAGGCAATGCCAGAGGATCTGCTCAAGGATCGAATTTGGCTGCAACGACAACCGGTACAAGAGGTGCCGGATCTTCTTCTTTCGCCCCTACAATTTCAGGAATGAGTATGGCGGCCTCTGCTATGGTGAGTCATAAAGCTAGGGGCGTTGCAGCGAGAAATATGGCAGGAATTTCTGTAGTTGCGTCGTCGCGGCCATCCAACGCGATGACTGGTTCTGCAAGGAGTGGCCCTGCTTCAACTCGGGGAAATTTTATCGGTTCGGCTGGAGTATTTACTGTTCGGCCATCTATTTCGGATGCAGGTGTAACTGGGGGGATGAAAACCATACATAGGGCAATTCGTGCGGCAACACCTCCGGCAAGTGGATTGGCTTCTGTATCCTCCACGCCGCAATCACCAGTGGAGCAAGGCCTTTCCAAATCTCGAAGTCGTTTGGGATCGTCGAAACCAGAGGTTTCTACTCAGGTGATGACACAAGCGGGTACTCATGCTCTTGTAGGGCCAATGAGACTTGGCGGACTCCGCTCAACAAGGCCTGCAATGGCCGTTAAAAATGGAGCTGAGAGCCCAACCAAAAATTCCGCGCAATCTGTTAGTGTGGAGTTGCGAGTCCACTCTGGCACGAGCAAACAAATGAATTCCAGGGCGCAAACTGATACGCGCAGCCAACAACCTCTGCCAGCCGTGGCCCTAAATAGACAGAGTCCCAAGCTGACAGCTAAATTAGTTCCGCAACAATTAACCCCCAAGATCGAGTTGCCAGTGCCTAGGCCAAAACCGACTTGTGTTCAACTAAATGATCCAGAATCTAATGCTGAAAATCCTGAAATCAGAAAGACGAAGTTAGAACAGTTCAAGTCTGAAGGGTTTAATATCCGTACAGAATCAAAGGGCGACAGTTTTATTTTCATAATTGATAAGTCAGAGAGTATGTTAGATGACGATAGGATGATTGGTGCCAAACAGGCTTTAGAACGAACGCTGGATAAGCTGGGGCCAGACAAGTCATATTTCATTTATTTTTTTAGTGACAAGACTTTTAAGATGGAGCCGGATCGAATGTTGAAGGCAACATCTGACAATAAGAATGAGACAATGAAATGGGTAAAAACTGTTTCTGCGGAGGGATTTACTAATCCCAGAGATGCGTTAAAAGATGCTTTTGAGAGGTTAAAACCTTCAACAATATGGCTGCTTTCAGATGGCAAGTTCTCTTTATATAAATCGGGTAGGAGAAGCAATATTAGACGGCAGGAGCGTCTGACTTCTGTGCTCAGGGTTATTCGGGAGTTAAATGTTGCCCAAGTGAGAATAAATACTATTGGCTTTGCTGCAAGAGAGGGAAAAGTCGATGATTCGTTAAGAGAAATCGCAAAAGAAAACGGTGGCACCTATAGATTCATACCCACAGGTGATAAATAATATCATCACTGTGGTTAGTTCTTTTTAATTCGTTTTCCTGAGAAATCTTGAAATTAGGCATATGTTCTGTATGACTTAACGGTCTGATACATTCTTGATTGCGCTCTTCTTTTTTGTAAGGACACGGGGAGGGAGGCTTTAAGCCATTATTCAATGATTATGGCCTGAAAATCTGGAGCTTTTGCTAGGTGCGGAGTTTGCCAACATTTTCGTAAAACCCGCTAAAGCCTTAAATAGACCGCAAAAGAAGCGACTCTGGAAGGCCGCCGATTGAAAGAGTCGGCCCTACTTCTGGGTCACCACGCTCGCTTTGTTGGCGGTGGGAAAATTGGGCGGAATCTTGGTGGTCACCTTGCCGGTGGCCAGCCATTCGCAGGCGCGGTCCAAAGTGGTGATAAATCCGATGCACTGTAGGGATTGGCCGTTTTCATGGCCCATTGGAGTGTGAAATATTTTTCCCTTGCCGTACTCGAGCACCATCATCATTGGTTCGTGACGCTTACTTTTGGGGCTCCAAGCCGTAGCAAGAATTTCCATATTTGTTCCAGGACCGCGCAGTGAATCATAAAGCTCATCCTTGGCATGCTTCCACTTGGTGGGCATTCCTGCTGTGATGGGATGTTTGCTGTTACGGATTTGGATGATGAACTCATGTTGAGGGCCGTGGCTTCCTCCTCGGCCCTTGTCTGTGTTTCGAACCAGCTTGTTGCTTTCGTCATAGTATACGTAGGGACCATGTTTTTCTGTTCGACCTCCCCAGCCGCCGAGGCCAATCATCTTGTTATATTCCAACCAGTTAGGGAAAGAGTTGTTGGCAGCGTGAACACAAATGAAACGACCGCCTTCACCGATATATTTCTCGAACGAGGTCTTTACTTGCTTCGGCCAGTCTTCACCATTGTAGTTGCTGATTACTAAATCAAAATTGGTAAAGGCAGGGCGCCACTTAGCCCAGTCCTTGGCGGTGAGTTCGCGGGCGGCTTTTTCTGCAGCTGCTCGTTTTTCTTTGGGAAGATTTCGCGGGGCACGGAAGCGGGCGGGGGCTGTGGAGGTGGTTACTGTGTAGCGTCCGGTTTGCTCGAGCTGAGACTTCATAAAGGGCGTCATGGCGGCCCAGTTATGGTTGTTTTGGCCATCAACGATTAGCACACTGATATTCTTAGCATTAACAGTAAATGAAAACGCAGTGACAATGGCAATAGGGAGGATTTGAAAAAAAATCTTCATGGATGAGTCGATTGTAAATTTACTAGCCGGGGAGCAAAGCCAAAAATTTTGTTTTTTCAACTAGGGCCGATCAAGCAATCGTTCAGATTCTTCCAAAAGAAACTTAGGCGCCATGAAGGGTTCATAGCTGATTTCCTGCCACAGAATTCTACCAGACGCGTCGATAAGAAAAGTACCGTGCATCGGTTTTTGATCAAAGTCATCGTAAGCACGGTATTTTTTGAATGTTTCCAAATTAGGGTCGCTCAATAGTGGGAAATTAAAATGCCTATCTTTAGAGTCATAGCCGATAAATGTGTCCAGTAGCCCTTGCGGTGTATCAGTGCTCACGGCCATGAGGGTAATCCCTTTGGATTCAAAATCTTGTGCTAGTGGATCGAAGGCATTTAATTGTTCCATGCAGTGAGTGCAGCCTTTCCCTAAGTAGAATATCAGGATCATGGGCTTGCCCGTATAAGATTTGAGGGAAAAGGGTTTTCCGTTTCTGTCGGTTAACTCCCAGTTTGGCGCAGGTGAAGGGCTCCATTGGAAAGGTCCGAGGTCGTCGAGTTTTGGTCGGAGCCCCATGTCTTTGGCAGTTGTTTGTTTTTGCCTCCAATCTGAAGGAAGATTCATTTCTTTAGCCAAAGAGGCCAAGCGAGCAAACCATTCTATATCCAGATCTAATTCTGGTGCGATTCGACGTAAATGATCCATTGCCTTTTTTGCTTCGGTTAGTTTTCCGGTTTTGTGAAGTACGTAAACCTGTGCAGCTAATGGCCTTGCTTGTTCTGGAGCTGATTTCACAGCAGACGCTGCAAGTTTGATGGCTTCTTCTTGGTTGCCAAAAGACAATTGAAGCAAAGCCTTTCGCTCTCCACGAAAATCCCGGACTTTAGCGTATTGAGTCTTTGCTTCTTCAATTTTTCTAGCTTTTAGCGCTAGATGCATTTTGGCTTCTGCAATCCCGCGTTCCAATGATGTGATGGCGCTCGAATACGGACGCTCGGCTCCGCTTTTCGCTTTCTTTATATCACCGGGCTTTTTCTTTTCCTTTTTGGCTTTTTCTTCAGCCTCCTTTCCCGCCTTTATTTTTTCTGCCTTTTGATCGTTTAGGAGGGTTTCCATTTTATCCAGCAGTTCGTTTGCCAAAGCGACTTCTCCAATGTTTGCGTAAGCGGATGCTAAAATTCGCCAGTATTTGGCTCGGCTTAAAGCGGTTTTATCCGGTTTTAAATAATGTGAATCTTTTAAATTGACGGCTTTATTCCATAGTTCGTAATTCTTTAGCAGGTCATAGAGATGCTTACGGCCATAATAGTGGCTGCTGCGACTGGGGAAAGACCATGTGCCATCTTCTTTCACATTTGGTAGTCTGGGTAATTCAATCATGTTTTTGGACATGGCAATCGCTCGTTGTATCCGTCCAGAATGACTAAGATTGCGAGTTAGCCACTCGTTATTATGAGCAAAATTATGGATGCGATCAGGCATTACCCTGTCTCGCATCATATGCGCGTGATCCACACGTGCACTAGCCTCCTGTTGCCATGTGGCATCATTGTAGCGTTTAAGCCTGGAAAGTATATGGCCTGGCATGTGCCACATGTGGGCTATTCCTTCAGCGGATTGGCCGCAAATGCCAACTGAAGGCAAGGCGCGTTTAGCATCCTTGTAGTCCCATAAGTGAATGCGGTAATGATGGCATGGGTGGTGAGGATTTTTGTCTAAAATTTTTGCGATACGCTTCTCTATATCATCATAATTTTTTTTTGCCTTCACGTTATTATACATGGCCAATGTGAGGAATGCCTGAGCTTCTAGGTCATCTGGGTATTTGTCCGCAAGGCCCTGAAGTGCCTTTATATGAGCGGCTTTCCTTTTTTTTGTATCAGATTCTTTTAAGTAAGCGTTTATAACATCGATCCACATGCGCTCTCTTTCGCTTAGAATATCACGTTTGGCCGATGCTTCCTTCATGATCGATTGAGCACGTGATCGGTTTTTTGCGTTGGCCATGGCGATGCCCCAGTAAGCCATCGGATGGTTCGGGTGCAGTTTCAATACCTGCCGAAAGGAGCGTTCAGCTTCCAGATACCAAAAACCGTGAAGCTGGCCGATTCCTTGATTAAAGTAGGCCTGTGCCTCGTTGGATGCGGTAGTAATGGGGAAATTGACATTACTGGTGGTACCCATGAGATAAGCAGCTTGTCTTGGACCTTTATTGAATGCTTCGCCATGACTGGAATGGCCTGGAGGGGGACCAGATGGATCCTGTTTGTAGGCGCCATAAGGGGCGTCAGTTGAACTGTTATTCGCCTTGGTGACTAGTGGATTTCCTCCAGCCAGAATGGGTCGACCGTTCTTACTTGAGACTACGGCTGCCGATGAAGAATAAGAGGCTAGCTGTATTAATAATAAGATCGTCAAGATATATGTTTTCATAAAACTAAATGAGTCCCGCAGTTTCACGAAACCCTCCCATTAAATTGAATGATTGGATAGCCTGGCCTCCGGCTCCTTTAACAAGATTATCGATGGCGCTCATCAGTATTAACCGTCCTGTGCGGCGGTCCAGTCGCCAAGCTAGATCCAAGTAATTAGTGTGTGTTACGTTTTTGGTGTCAGGTAGTGCCCCCGAGGGGAGTAGCCGAACGAAAGGTTCGTTTCCATAGGCTTCTTCAAAGCAATGTGAGATTTTTTCACCTAATGCTTGTTCTTCAGATTCAGACTTAAATTTTTCGTTAGGAGCAAGGTATTGCGTTGTGAGTATGCCTCGGGTTGCTGGAACGAGGTGTGGCGAAAACTGGATTAGGACGCTTTCACCTGTTGCGTGGGAGAGTTCCTGCTCAATTTCCGATAGATGCCTATGTTTTGGGATGCTATAAGGTCGTACACTTTCATTGCATTCTGAATAGAGAAAGGGAGTTTCAGTGTTTCGGCCGGCTCCGCTTACGCCGCTAAGGCTATTGGCAATGATTCCGGTGGATTTAATCAGCCCCGCCTTTAATAGTGGCACGGTAGGAAGCAGAATACTTGTGGGATAACAACCAGGCGAAGCAACAAGCTTGGCTGTTCGGATTTCTTCCCGGT
This sequence comes from uncultured Verrucomicrobiales bacterium, assembly GCA_913041895.1. GTDB lineage: Bacteria > Verrucomicrobiota > Verrucomicrobiia > Limisphaerales > UBA1100 > UBA1100. The sequence goes on along the minus strand of CAJWKQ010000045.1, from coordinate 2,506 downwards.
AAAACTCAGGCAGGCCATAGACGGCTTCTCCCAGTAATTCGGGTGCAGGGTGTTTTTTGTCGTAGAATTGCTCGTATGTTTCAGAATTGTTCAAACGGAAATCTGCAGAGAGATCGATGATCCTGATGTTTTTATTAAGCAGTGCTTGCGCGTATTCGGTAGCGGCACCGTGAGGTAAAGCAAGGAATACAATCTCTGCAAGTTGTGCGATAGCTGCTGGATTGGGCTCAGTGAATTTCAATGCATCTGCAACACTCTTAGTAGCAAATCGAGGAAAAATTTTATTGAGAGTTTGGCCTGCGTATTGACGCGAAGTGATGGCTGTCAATTCGGTGCAAGGGTGATTGAGTAGTCGTCCGACGAGTTCCTCGCCCGAATAGCCTGAAGCTCCTACAACAGCGACTTTCATGCATGAACCTTGACTCACAGTTGGTTTGTTTTGCCCTTTTTTTAGGTGAATTGAAAGAAAACAAAAAACCCCGTTGGCTAAGGCCAACGGGGTTTTGAAGAATTCTTTATAGTTTAGCGTTTGCTGAACTGGAAGTGCTTGCGTGCACCAGGTTGGCCAGGTTTCTTGCGTTCGCGTACCCGTGAATCTCGTTTTAGAAGGCCCTCGGCCTTCAGAGTGCCGCGCAATTCGGCGTCATACTCAAGCAGAGCGCGGGAAATCCCAAGACGTATTGCTTCTGCTTGGCCTGCTATGCCTCCTCCGTTCACATTGATTCGTACATCAAATTTCTCCGCATGCTCGGTGACAGTGAATGGCTCATTGATAATCCGGCGATGCTCGTCGATTGGGAAATAGTTTTCGGCAGTTCGGCGATTTACAGTAATCTTTCCCGAACCCGGCTTGATGCGAACGCGAGCGGTTGCGCTCTTGCGGCGACCGGTTCCTAAAAGTTCTCCGGTTATTGAATCTGCAGCCATATTAATTTAAAGCCAATGGTTCAGGTTTTTGAGCGGCGTGTGGGTGCTCTGTACCTTTGTAAACCTTTAATTTAGTTAGTAATTTTGTGCCGAGCTTATTTTTTGGGAGCATACCCTTTACCGCGCTCATAATTAACCGTTCAGGATGCTTTTCTCTCACAACACAGAGAGGAATGCGCTTGAGCCCGCCTCGATAGCCGCTGAAACGCTGATATTCTTTCTCGGTTTCCTTTCTACCTGTAACTCGCACCTTTTCAGCATTAACTACGATAACAAAATCTCCGGCATCCAGATGAGGCGTATAGGTGGGTTTATTACGGCCTCTTAGTATATTGGCCACTTTCTCAGCGATTCTCCCGAGTACGAGTCCTTCAGCGTCAACTATATGCCATGAGCGCTTTTGTTTATCTATTTTTGGTAGAAAAGTCTTCATTCTTCGTCTTTTCAAGGGGCGGAGGAAAATAGCAGATACATTAAGCTGGTCAATAGGTTTTTGCCGTGAATTACTGATTTACAGGTGTTTTGCGTTGTTTTTACTTTGCTTTAGCTTTAACTCCAGCAATTTCTTTAGGGGTCATGAGTCTAGGTTTGGCAAATTTTTCGAAACGATTGTAGCGGCGTAATAATTCGGGGAGCTTCTGTAAAGCCAGCAGCTGTCTTTTCATTTGTTTATCTGGCTGAGCAGGGGTACCAAACCACTTTTCGCCATCATTAATATCACGCATTACTCCGGATTGAGCAGCAATGGTAACATCGTTTCCAATACGTAAATGGCCAGCAAGACCGACCTGACCGGCTAGAGTCACATTGTTTCCAAGTTTGGTGCTACCTGCGATGCCTGCTTGGGCTACAACCAAGCAGTTTTCTCCGGTTGATACATTGTGTCCGATCTGCACTAGATTATCTATTTTGGTGCCCTTTCCAACATGGGTAGGGCCAAGGGCGCCTCTATCTATAGTTACGTTTGCACCGATTTCCGCATCATCTTGAATCACTACATTTCCGATCTGAGGGACTTTCAGATGTTGTCCCTCCTCCTGTACGTACCCAAAACCATCAGAACCAATAATGGTGCCCGCGTGGATGCGTACTCGATTGCCAAGGACTGTTCTTGGATAAAGAGTTACATTGTGGAAAATTGAACAATCCTCGCCTATTACACAGGCTTCATCGACGTAATTATTGCCATGAAGCACTGTGCGTGCACCAACTTTTGCTCCATCTGAAATAATTACATGAGCGCCAATACAAGCTTCGGGGTGTACCTCAGCTTTGTCAGAAATAGTAGCTGAAGGATGGATGCCAGTCGGAGGCCCAGGCTCAGGATAAAAGAGTGGGACGACCTTTGCAAAGGCCAGACGTGCACTGGGAACCTTTATGAGAACCTTACGTTCTGAGTTGAAGGTTTTGTCGACAATAATTGCGCTGGCTGCACTCTGCTCGGCGCGCTCAAAAAATGTGCGATTTTCGGCAAAGGTTAGATCGCCTGATTTTGCCCGGTCGGCTGCCTGAAAACCGGTGAGAGGCATGGTGCGGTCACCTAGAACCTTTCCGCCTAAATGATCAGCGATATCTCCCG
>CAJWKQ010000044.1 GCA_913041895.1 uncultured Verrucomicrobiales bacterium | reverse complement strand
GATGTGTTTTGGGAATCGAACCCACGTCACATTACGCACCTTTATTTCTTCTTGGGCTTCTTGGGCGGGTTACGCCGAAAACCACCCACCAGTTGCGGGCCATTATCCGGCGGCAAGGACTTGTGCCAGACAATACAGGACTTTGTGAATTTTGCTACCAACTCGGGATGTTCTTCTGCGACGTTTCTCTTTTCGCCGCGGTCATTTTCCATATCAAAGAGCTCCGGCTCAGCTCCATCATATTCACAAAGGAATTTCCATTTGCCATCTCGAACGGCCAAGTCCGGCAAATCCTTATCTCCATAAAAGGAATCGCGATCAGGCGGACGACGGAAATAAATCGGCGCATTGCGCGAAGCATCCGATTTACCCAAGAGTGTGCCCGGCAATGATTCCCCATCATAGTTTGCACCTTTAGGATATGATGCACCCGTAAGATCAAGCAAGGTTGGCACCAGATCGATTGCTGAAAATATTGAGGTGCGGTTCACATGGTTTTGCCTGGCCACCAAGCCCGGTCCCCAGACAATGAGTGAAGAACGCACCCCTCCCTCGTAGAGGTGTGTCTTAAACCCACGGAAAGGCCCGGCTGAACCGGCGCCTTGCTCCGGGCCGTTATCTGAACAGATGAGAACCAATGTGTTATCACGAAGCCCTGGGTTCTGGTTAATCAAGTTAAAGAGTTTACCCAATTGACTGTCCATCTCCTGCAATACCGAGTGGTACAGGCCGCGTTTTCCGTCGGCCCATTTATCGACCGGTGGCCAGAAGGGGCTGTGCACATCATCAGGCCAAAGATTGATATAGAAAGGCTTCTTCGCCTTTACTGCCTTTTGAATAAAGGGAATCGCTTCATCAACAAAACCGCCGGTAATTTCCGAGCGTTGCATCCAGCGCACCCCTTTACCTAACCGCACTGCATCCCCCCAAATACGCCCGGGCTTCTTTGGGTCCTGCCCCGGCTTAAGCGTTAAAGGCAAAAGCTTCGGACCCATCCCTTCAAAATTGGTTAAGGAATCATCAAATCCATACTCGGTAATGGCCGGAGCCTCAGACACGTCACGCTGCCCACCCATATGCCATTTACCGAAATGGCCCGTAGCATAACCGGCCTGTTTTAGAGACCGAGCCAACATTGGTGCCTTGGGATCCAACCATTGAGCCATTCCGCGACGATCATTAATGGCGCGGTGGGCGAGGTAGGAAGTGATGCGCCAGCGCTGGGGATAGTGCCCAGTGGAAATCGCCGTACGTGAAGGCGAGCAGATGGGTGAATTCACATAAAACTGCTCAAAGCGAATACCTTCTTTTGCCATCCGGTCAATATGAGGTGTCCTGGCGTCCTTATTTCCAAAACAGGAAAAATCGCCCCAGCCCATGTCATCAATAAAGACGAGTACTACATTCGGTTGAGCCGCATGTAGTGATGCATGCAGCAGTAGAGTAAGAATAACTATATATGACTTCATTAATTGCCTTAAAACAAACTACTTGGGAGTTGCTTCGCCGTGAGGGTAACGGTAGTCGGCCTTGTCGTCAGTGGAAACCTTTTGGGTCTTCCCACTTTTTAACGTGTAAAGGTAAAGCGCCCCACCCGCCTGATATACAATGGCACTTTGGTCACGGGTCCAGCGCGGATAAGCAAACCAAACCGGTTTTCCTTCCTTGTTGGCAAATGGCTTGGCGTTTGTGATGGAGCTGGTCTTGGCGTCAAAATCAGCGACATACAAGGTTCGCCCGGGCACCTTCCGCTTGAACCCTCTCTGATACTCAAAGCAAATTTTGGTCTCATCAACCGATAAACTCAGTCGATCAAGATATCCTTGTTTTGCCATCTCACATTGAATCTTTTGAAAAGCTGGCTTCCCTTTGAGCGGAAGAGTCATCAGATAATAACCCCGACCCAACTTGGGATGTGCGCAATTAACCAAGATACGGCCGTCCACCAAAGCAGTATAAGCCCAGGTATGATAACGTTTGTCAGTAAGTGCTATTTCCTCACCCGGCTTACCTCGCACCTTGCCAGCCATGACATGATAGCCACCGCCATCGGGATTCTTCCGGTTCCAGATGGGGGTGTTGGATCCATCCCGCGTCCATGTCTGGTTAAAATTAGTATGCTTCGCATCAGTGATTTGGTGAAAGCCGGTGCCATCGGCGTTAACAATGCAGATGGCCGTCTTCCATTTACTGACATCACGATCATTCTTAACCCGGCGAAAAAAAACCAGCATGTCGCCAGTCTTGGACCAGGAAGGCTTAAAATCCGAATAGCCGGTCGTAAGGGGCTTACCTTCCGGTGTGCCGAGAATATTCACATGAATTTCACCATTTTTGTAATAAGAAGACCGATGGCCCGTTCTATTTGATGGAGTCGATTCAGCGGCAAAAAGTGGGTCGGCCAAGACAAAAGCGAAGAGGAAGGATTTTACCATTTTTCTCATATCACTATACAGCTCAATTTAAACTAAGGTTACAGCTAACAATTTAATTTCAAAACACAAGTGTTTGACACCGCAATGTGTACGTCAAGCCAACGGCGAAAAATAAGATAATAAGATGAAAAGCCAACCAGCTTGTAACTTAAGACATAAATTATCGTCTTAATGGAAAATAAAGATAAAGAGAGCATTTTCACCTACTCACTTCACGCCAGAAAATATATAAACCAACACCGTGCGTTACCTATTATTTCCCGCAGCTGTACTAACACTGACTTCCCTTGCCTTAGCGCAACCTGCTGAAGGGCCTTTTCCGGGAGGGCGTTTCTTGCCACCGATCGACCCATTGATTCAAAAACTCGATGCCAATAGCGATGGCCAAATCTCAGCTGAAGAAATTGCACAAGCCCATGAAGCCCTAAAGGCACTGGATTTAAACAAAGACGGCCAGTTGACCTTTGAAGAATTGAGACCAAATTTTCCAGGAAGCAGATCTGGCTCCGGTAGGCCGGGAGGAATGGGGCCGAATCGTCCGGAACAAAAACTCACCGAAAAATTTGATCTGGATAAAAACGGATATCTGGACACAACTGAACGTCAGGAAGCCCTAAAGGTAGTTCAGGCTGGTGGACGTCCTGGAGGACCTCCGGGAAGGCGACCCAGAGGAGGCCAATCTCAAGAAGGCACACCTGGGCCGAAGGTTTCCCCTCAAGACGTGAAGAATTACCCCAAGGCAGGACTCTATGACCCGGCCGTATTACGCACGGTCTTCATCGATTTTGACACGGAGACCTGGGAAGAGGAAATGGCCAAGTTCAAGGACACCGATGTCGAAATGCCAGCGACTGTCACCGTCGATGGCAAAAAGTATCCGATGGTGGGAGTTAAATTTCGTGGGCAGTCCTCCTTTGGGCATGTCCCGTCAGGATCAAAGCGTTCCCTGAATCTCTCGATGGACTTTATTAATCGCGATCAACGCCTCTACGGTTTCAAGACCATTAACCTATTAAACTGTAACGGCGACGCTTCCTTTCTTAGCAGTATTTTGTATTCGCATCTGGCCGCTGACTATCTACCTGCGCCCAAGGCGAACATCATGAAAGTGGTTATTAATGGTGAGAGCTGGGGTGTTTACTCCAATGTTCAACAATACAACAAGGACTTCCTAAAGGAATTTTATGGCACCACCGCCGGGACACGATGGAAAGTTCCCGGTAGCCCTCAGGCAGATGGGGGGCTTCGTTATTTGGGTGAGGAAATAGACCCCTATCGTCAACGATTTGAAATCAAGTCCAAGGATGATGAAGATTCCTGGAAGGCGTTGATTAATCTCTGCAAGGTACTCAATGAAACGCCGCCCAAGGATTTACCCAAGGCCATTGAACCGATCTTAAACGTGGAGGGAGTTTTGCGGTTCCTGGCCATTGATATTGCAGTAGTCAACAGTGACGGTTACTGGACGCGTGCCAGTGATTACAGCATCTACCTTGATACCTCCGGAATGTTCCACATTATTCCACACGATATGAATGAAGCTTTTCGGAGTGGAGGCCCTCCGGGAGGCGGCCCTCCAGGCGCTAGACCACAGGGATTTCCGGGCTCCGGTAGGGCCGGAGGCCGCGGCGGATTTGGACGAACCGGCGGCCCTCGAGGCGGGCGTGGACATGGAGGGCCTACTCTTGATCCCTTGATTGGGATGGAAAGTGAAAGAATGCCTCTGCGCAGCAGGCTCTTAGCAGTTCCGCAGTACCGTACGCGTTACCTCCAATACATCCGCACCCTTGCAGGAAAAGACCTAACCCACAAAAATCTCTCACCAGTAATCGCCCACTACAACGATTTAATTAGTGAGGAGGTAAAAAACGATACCCGCAAAAGGACTCCGTATGAGAGCTTCACTCAGGCCACATCCCCACTCCAGAAAAACGGGGCGGCGCCCCAAGGAAGTCTCAATGACTTTATCGGCCAAAGACGTGATTTCCTGATGGCACACGCAGAAATTAAAGGCCTTGATGCAATTGATGTTGAACAACCGACTTTTCCAAAACAACCTACCCTAAAGAGAAACGCAAAGATCACGATAGCCATCAGCGAATTCCTCGCCTCCAACAAACGAACCAACAGGGACCCTCAAGGAGAATTTGAAGACTGGATTGAGTTATTCAACCACGGGAATACTGATATCGACCTGTCCGGCATGTACCTGAGTGATGACAAAGACAACCTGTCCAAATGGAAAATCCCATCCGGGACAAAAATCAAAGCGGGGGGTTATCTAATCATCTGGGCCGATGAAGATGGAGGGGCTGAAGGACTCCACGCAAACTTCAAGCTATCCAAGGCCGGCGAAATGATTTCCCTCATCAAGGATAACACCATCGTGGATCAAATTGAGTTTGGGCCTCAGGTATCAGAAGTTTCCAGTGGTCGGCTCTCGGGGCATACGGGAAAACTGGAAAAACTGAGCCCGACCCCTGGCACCTCCAACCGAACGTATAAATAACCTCTCACGCGCTCAGATTTCATTGTCATTTAAATGACAAATCCTTGGTTTTTTGGAATAAACTGTTTACCGCACGTAACCTTTACGTAAATTTAGCCGTAAGTTAGCAAAGTTAATGAGAAATATGACAAAACCCATCCTCTACCTGTTGTTTGCAGCTCTGATCACAATTGGTTTCTCCAACCAAGTATCAGCCGCAGAAACGAACCCCAAGGCCAACGATCCATCCGCTGAAAAAGGGTGGCTAGAGGGGGTAATGGACTCCTTCACCTCCTCAGAAGCCACAGATAGCTCTGTATGGATCATGCTGGTCTACCTGATCATGGGAGGGGTGTTGGCTCTCTACATCCGATTCCTGTATCGACACTGCAACACATCGGTATCGAATGCAGATTCAGTAGCACGAATCTTTCCTTTGCTCACCATGGTAACCGTTGGCGTCATCGCAGTTGTGAAATCATCGCTAGCCCTTTCACTAGGATTGGTTGGTGCCCTTTCAATCGTCCGTTTCCGTGCTGCAATCAAGGATCCTGAGGAACTGGTCTATCTTTTTCTTTGTATTGGTATTGGGCTGGCTCTTGGCGCTGAACAACCCCTGTTGGCAATCGCTATCGTTGGGGTATCAACCGTATTTATATTGGGAATCCACTTCACCACTGGAAAGAGCCGACAACAGAATCTACTTTTAACTATCACTGGTGATGCCAACAAACACTTTAGAGAGGATGACTCAGGGGTCATGAACGTTGTTGAAGAACTGGTGGGCCGCTACACCCTACAGAGGTTTGATCTTGAGCAAGACCGGGGACAAATCCGGATTGTAATCAATAAAAGAGGTGGTCAAGAAACCGCAGCCCTAGTTGAACAATTACGGGCGCGGCTGCCCGGGTGCGAGTTCTCCTACGTCAACCTGGAATCCACCCTGTAAAACGCGGGTATTTTGATGATCGTCGACCAAGAAATCATTACAAATGCCTTTCATCTGCGGGGGGAAGATGAATCCCGAAAGGACCTTGCACAACGACGCGAAACAAAATACCTCCTTCACAACGCAGACGTTGGCAAGATTCGAAGCCTGCTGAAAGGAAACGCCCGGCGACTCATTCATAATGAGTCTGTGTCCACGGTTCGCAGCATTTATTTTGACAATGTAATGCTTGATGACTGCCAGGCAAACCTGGATGGAATCAGCCCGAGAAAGAAGGTCCGCTTGCGCTGGTATGATTTCCTCACTCCAAAGGCCGTCCTGTTTTTTGAAATCAAGTGGCGAGACAACCGAATCACAGGAAAACATCGTCTGGAACTGGGGCTCAAGCAAAAGGTCAGCAAATTGACCTACCCGCAGATTGTCAATGACCTGATTGATATCCTCCCACCGCAACACATAGCACACTCTCTGGAGAGAAGTGAACCCATTGTAATGGTTGAGTACAGGCGGGAACACTTTTCCTCTGCTGACAAGCAACTGAGGGCTACCTTGGATTATGACCTCGCATTTTACGACCAGACCGGAAAGCAGTTTATTTCCACCTCATTCCCGTGCAGGATGCCAGAGATGTTTGTGATGGAAGTCAAAGGACCCGAAGGCTCCCACACGGAAGTGAAAGAACTGCTTTATCCATTTAAGCCACGCATGGGATCCTGTTCAAAATATGTACATGGCTGCCTTCAACTAGGGCTCATTCCGCCGCGTAATTATCACTGATCGGATGAAAACTGAACCAACGCTCCAGCGACTGTTCCGTGGATTGGGAGACGTGTTTTATTTTTTGACTCCCTTGACTGCTTCACTTGGCCTTTGTGTACTCTTGGTGGTAATGCTGGGCCTTGGTGAGCTGGGCATTGCTGCCTTTGACAGAAGTGAGTCGACTCAAAAACAATCCGGGCTGAAGCTGTTTCCCACAGACACGGTCCTCGAAGTTGAGATTACCGTTGACGAAGAGGAATGGAACACTATCCGAAATCAATCGCGCAATCTATTTGAGGCACTGGAAGCCAAGCGGAAGGATGGCCCGGTTAAAGGGCCTTACACTTGGGTGACAGCCAAAGTGAAGATAGATGGAGAGGAATTCCCCGAGGTGGGCATCCGCAAAAAGGGTTTTGTCGGATCACAAAACACCAGCCGTCCATCACTAAAAGTAAAGCTCAACCATATCGAAGAGCAGGCCCAAATAAGCGGCCTGACTATGCTTACTTTTAACAACAATCAGCAGGATATCAGCTTGATGAGTCAGGCGATGGGCTATGCCCTTTACAACGCGGCTGGTTCACCAGCTCCCCGTTGCGGCTATGCGCGAATTACCGTTAACGGCAAGAATCTGGGTGTTTACTCGCACGTGGAATCTATGCGCAAGCCATTGCTCAAACGAGGATTTGGAGACGACCGAGGGACTTTATATGAAGGAACGGTGGTGGACTTTTTTGAAGGGTGGGATAAAGCCTTTGAAAAGAAGACTGGCAACGACCGACTCGGTCGAGAAAAGATCAATGAACTGATCGATGTCCTTGAACAGGAAAACTTGGCCGATGTTGAGCAAGCAATTGGAAAATTGGTAGACCTTGATTCCTTTTATACCTTCTGGGCCGTCGAGGGATTGATCGGTTTCTGGGACGGATATACGGCCAACTACAACAACTTTTTCGTCTACTTCAACCCTCAGACAGAAAAATTTCATTTCCTGCCCTGGGGATTGGACTGCGGATTTGAGAAATACAGCCAGCTTCCAGGCGTCAGCAGGCGCGCTCCGCTTTCAGTAAAGACCAAGGGCCGAGTAGCTTATCGGCTTTATCAAGTCGAATCCTGCCGGAAACGTTATGAAGAAACCCTCAGAAAGATTCTCACTGATCATTGGAACGAAGAGAAATTGATTGCTGAAACAGACCGGCGTTTTGCCATGCTGAAACCGTACTTGGCTCGAGAACAGGCGCGTAAATTCCAAGTTAGAGGAATACAGGATTTCATTCGCAACCGACGAAGTGACCTCACTAGAGAAATTGCCAACGGCATGCCTATTTGGGCAACTAAGCCGGAACCCCCAGTCATCCTTCCGAGTTTTATGAAAATTTTTGCGCCAAAGGATCAGAAGGGCAAAGAAGATGTCTGGATCGCATCAAAAAACGGCGACATAAATAGGTTAAAGGAATTAACTGGTTTAGAAACCTATGTGAACGGCCAAAATATCTTTAGTGGAATCACTCCCATCTCGATGGCAGCCCTCAATGGAAAAACTGAAGCCGTTGCATTCCTTCTAAGCAAAGGCGCAAACATCAACGTAAAGAGCCGCGATGGTGGAACCGCATTGCATGGCGCTGCGTTCCTTGGACATGCAGAAACAGTAAACCTTTTAATAAATAAGGGAGCCGACCTAAACATTCGCAATAATAAAGGCGAAACCCCCTTGGACAACTCCTCAGGCGAATGGAGCGATGGCCTGCAAGGCATTGTAGAGTTGGTCGCAGGGTTTTTGAAGATAGAAGTGAATATGGAAGAGGTTAAATCAGGCCGCCCTAAAGTTGCAGCAACCCTCCGGAAGCACGGAGGAAAACCGGGGGCATTAATTGCAAGACAGACAACAGCTGAAAATGACAATAAAGAAAAAGATATTTGGACGGCAGCCAAGAAAGGTAATCTTGACGCAGTAAAGACATTTCTAGAAAAGGGAATTAAGGTTAACAGCCTCGACCCAAGTGGCGTTACACCACTTTCAATGACCGCTCTAACCGGAGAAGTGGAAACTGCAAAGTATCTAATTAGCAAAGGGGCTGATGTAAATGTACAACACAAGGATGGAGCCACACCCCTACACTTCGCAGCATTCTTTGGGGAAACTGAGATTGTAGAACTTCTTTTGGAGAATAATGCCGATATTAACACTCAAAACCACAAGGGGCAGACACCGTTGGATAATACTTCTGAAGATTGGAGCAAGGTTCAGTTTGCTATCGGATTAGTCGCCGGATTTTTTAAGGTTGATGTGGATATGGAGGCTGCCAAGGCAGGGCGAATTGAGGTAGTTAAAATCCTGCGTAAGCATGGCGGAAAACCCGGCACAAAACGAGATTAAGCCCACCTATTACCAGCCATTAAACTAAGGACATCACTTGCGCCGAGCGTACTCATAAGCCCGCTTGGCGCTTACCAGTTCACGGCCCGCGGTGTAGGCATTTTTCTTGGCGCGTTCGTAATTCTTTTCCAATCGTTCTAAATCAACCTTGTAGGTTTTCTTGTTGCCCCGTGCTTCATCATAGGCACGCTTGGCTTTTGCATATAGGCTTTTAGCACTCTGATCATTTTTCTGGGCCTTCACGTAATTCGCTCTTAAGCGCTCCAAATCTGGTTTTTGGGTTGTCCTTTTTGGAGCTGGCCTTTTGGGGGCCACCTTTTTTGGAGTTGGTTTTTTACTAGCATCTTCATTGGATTTTTTTCTGGCCTCATCACGTTTACGCTTTGCCTCTGCAGCCTGTTTTGCTGCTGCGGCACGCTTTGCTTCAACAGCCCGTTTGGCATCCTCAGCAGCTTTTTTCTTGGCGGCTTCCCGTTTACGATTGGCATCTTCTATCTTTTTCCTGGCTTCCTCACGGCGCTTGGCTTCTTCAGCCAGAACCGCCTTAGCCTCTTCCTTGGTGACCTTACCATCCCGGTCTTTATCAAAGCGTTTCAAGTGTGCACGACGTGATTCCTCAGCTTTTTTACGGATTTCCTCACGTTTTTTGGCATCCACCTTGGGTTTTGGAGCGGGCTTCTTTCTCGAATCTGTTTTTCGTTTTGCCTCTTCTGCAGTCTTCTTTGCCGCCGCTGCTTTTTGGGCTTCTTCTTTTTTCTTCGCTGCTGCAGCTGCTCGAGCCTTGGCCTCCTGCTGCTGCTTCTTGGTGGCTAATTCAACCCGATATTTTTTCAAGGCAGCACCAACTGAATTATGTTGCTCGCGATATTCTTTAATCGCTTTCTGCGCTCTGGCTTCGCGCTGCTTGTACTCCTTAGCCAGTTCCTTTAATTCCCGCTGCTTTCTTTCGGTTTGTTCTCTGAAATCTGCATTAGCCTGCTTGATCGACTTCTCGACATCCTGCATGCGCTTCTCAAGGTCGACCAATTTGCGTTGATAACTTTGAATGTAACGATCAGGCGCAGGTTTCTTCTTATGGTCTCCAGCCATCACTAGCTGAACTAGAAAAAGCACAGTGATTAATGAATAATGTTTCATAATGGCTTTATGATTAATAGAGATTAGACCAATTGTTTGATGGGCTGAGAGTTGGTAATGATCTGCTGAATTTCAGCCGGGAAATTATTGCGCAAGCGCAGGTTCGGGATATCAAAAAGGGTATGCATCACTGTTCCCAGCAGCATGTTATTGGTCACCAAATCTGCTGAAGGCGAGCTAGCGGTCTTGTCACTCTGTCCAATTACTTGTCCCATTTTCAATCCGCCTCCTGCAAAAGCCAGTGTGCAAAGCCGACCCCAATGATCCCGCCCCCCCTTACTATTAATACGGGGCGTGCGCCCAAATTCCCCGGTGATAACCAAGAGAATCTTTTCACTGAGCCCGCGCGATTCGCAGTCCTCAATAAAAGCACTCACCGCCTTGTCTACTGCGGGTCCGAGAATCGGCATTCCATCATCCACCCCAAAGGCGTTACCGTGCATATCCCATCCGGTATTGGTTACCGTAACAAACCCACAGCCTGCTTCGCATAAACGCCGCGCCATCATCATTTGCTTGCCCAAAGCCTCAGGGGAGAAACCAGGTATGGCTTTTCCATTCTTTTTCTTTTTGGGTAGCCCCTTTGGAATCTTAATGTGACCGGTGTCATAACGCTCAAGCCAACGTGGGTCTTCATCTGAAAGATCAAATACCTTTGATACGCCGCCAAGGATGACATCGAATGCCTGCTTTTCAAATTCACTGGCACTTTCAACCCCACCCTTGTCAGCAAAACGTTTAAGCTCATCCAACTGACTCAAGAGTCCGCGTCGATCTTCAAACCGACCATCAGGCAGATTGAGCTGCATATCATTGAGGATGTCACTCCCCTTACTTGGGTCGAATGCCCCATAAGCATCAGGCAGATCCCCGGTGCCCGTGATACGGCTCGGAACTGCATTAAATTTCTTATAACGCTCACCCATTGCTGCGGGAACCACCAGCGTGTTATTAGGCAAGCCCGTCCGGGTATTATTCATTCCGGCCAAGCGAGCGAACAAACTACCCATGCAAGCCTTGGTTGGGTTACCTCCGGCAGCCACTAAGGCAGCAGCAGCAGCATGACTCCCATTGCCATGTTTAAAACTTCGAACCACTGCCATTTTGTGAGCCAGTTTTCCGAGCATGGGAAAGTGGCTTCCGAAAGTGACACCAGGTAAACTGGTTTTTGTTTCACCGAACATCGCGCGGTATTCACGCGGCGCGGTCATCTTGGGATCAAAAGTCTCAATGTGAGTAGGCCCGCCCTGCAAATTGAGCATCACCACGCTTTTGCCCGTGAGAATATCGTTGCCTTCACCTGCTGAAGCACGGGTGGCAATAAGGTGTGGCAGCGTTAGACCTCCCAAACCCAAAGCTCCAACGCGAAGGAATTCACGCCTACTGGCACCCTCACAATTTTGTACCGACTGGCTGGAGGTAATACTGAGCATTGATAAAATCTATAACAAATTTTAGACGCACTATGCGTCACCACATTCAAATCAATCCATCACCCAAACAATTCCAGAATTGGCTTGCCGGTTGTAAGAGGCCGGTCAATCCCACTGTTATTCTGAGGTTCATTGAGCGGTATATCCAAAGCATGATATATAGTGGCCGCCATTTCCTCAGGTCGCACCGGATTACTTTCGACATACGCACCATGCTTATCGGATTTACCGTAAACATTTCCGCCAGCAATGCCGCATCCTGCCAGAATTGAGGAAAAACACTTGGGCCAATGTTGCCTCCCGGGAGGTTGTTGGGTGAGCACCTTTGGAGTACGGCCAAATTCACCGGTCACCACAACCAAAGTATCATCCATCATGCCGCGTTCTTTGAGATCAGCAAATAATCCGGACAAAGCCTGATCCAACCGGGGTAGACAAAAACCCATGCCGTAGGAGCCATTACCAAAAGCGTTACCCATGCCCATATTGCCTCCGTGCATATCCCAGCTACTGCTGGGCGGCCCTTTCTTGTCGTGCGAAGCCTGACCGGTCCAGCCATTGACGGTTACGAACCGCACACCCGCCTCCACCATGCGGCGAGCTAAAAGCAAATTCTGTCCGAGCGGATGCATTCCATAACGTTCACGAACCTTTGTTGGCTCACGGCTCATGTCAAAAGCTTCACGTCCTTCGGGACGCGTCATCGCATCGTATGCTTTTTCCCGTAGGTCTCCCCAGTCAGCACCCTTGGCATCCTTGGCCAAAGCGTTACTCTCAATACTGCCAAGTAATTTACGACGCTCAGCTAGGCGATCCTGATCGCCCAAATCGTAGATTGGCGGCGGAGTAAAATTAGGCATAGCCGGATGATTATCAGCCGAGCCCACAAACACCGGCGCATAAGCAGAACCCAGATAGCCACCCAGTGCCAGATTCGGTGCACAAAAGACCGGCCGCCCCACACACTTAATTAGCCATGCATTGGAAACAATGTTGCGCTTACTCGGTTTATGTTTGGCCACGAATGAACCCAAGTAAGGCTGATCATCAGGCACCCCATTTTGAACGCGCTTGACCGATTGACCACTCAAGAGGTTGTGCATCGCATCAAAGTGGTTGCTGATCGCACCCGGATGCGTCATCGAATTGATGAGCGTAAATTGATCCGTATGCTTCGCCAACTGAGTGTGCATCTCATTGATTCGCATCCCGGGAACCTTGGTGGAAATAGGTTTATAGGGGCCGCGATACTCTATTGGAGCATCAGGCTTCATGTCCCATGTGTCCACGTGACTGGGCCCACCACAAAGCAAAACAAAAATACACGACTTTTCCGAAGCAACCGCATTGCCTGACGAATCAAGCTTGTCACTGCCTAATACCGAGCCTGGCACACCCATACTGGCCACACCCAATCCACCGGCGACGAGAGCCTGCCTACGGTTCATATGAAAATCACTCACCTTAAAACTCCAACTCAATGGTGTGACGAATAATACGTTACGTCAATCGAGTATTCATCCCGAAAATGGGCATTGCGATTAACGGACCGGCTTTACCTCTTTTTCCCAATTAAGTAGGAGTTTTTTTAGCCGCGCAACTTGGCTTGGCCGTGCAGAACTCAGATCATTTTTTTCACCGAGATCCTTTGAAAGATCAAATAGCCATTCCTGAGTTTGACCTTCAGTTTTGCGCACAAATTTCAAATCCCCATCCCGAACAGCTGACCACGTACGCTCCCCTCGTTTGCCTCGCCAAAAGAGGGTGCGCGAAAAATCCGGCTTTCTTTTGAATATATGATTAACAAGATCAAACCCATCCAGTTGCATTGCAGGTACTTTGGCTTGAGTGAGATTAATAATGGAACGGGTTAAATCAAAGGTCATGCAAACCTGATCGCTGACAGTGCCTGAGCGTATCTTGCCGGGCCAGCGCATGATTAAGGGGACGCGAATACCCCCTTCCATTGTTGTACTTTTAGCCCCACTAAATGGCCCCATGTTAGCCGCACCAGAAAAGCCACCATTATCGGAAACAAAAATGACCAGCGTGTTATCGGTCAATTTATGCTTATCCAATACTCTAAGTAATCTGCCCACCTCACTATCTAAATCCTCCAACATAGCGACATAAGTCTCGGCATCAGGCTTCATCCAATTGGTTTTGTTTATCTCCTTTTTAACATCTTTTGGGCCTTGAAAAGGAAAGTGGGGGCACTCATGTGAAACAAAAAGGAAGAAGGGTGTATCTTTATTACGTTCAATAAAGCTGATCGAGGAATCGGTAATAAGATGGGTCATGTAACCCTCAGCATGCACAGGCAACCGGCCACGATAGAGCGCATGCAATTCACTTGTCTCCCGATGATTAAAGTAATGCACGTTACCTCCCATATAACCGAAGAAATTATCCCACCCATGCTCCATTGGGTTAAACTGTGGTTCATAACCCAGATGCCATTTTCCAAAAACACCACTCACGTAACCCGCTGGCTTCAGGGCAGAAGGCAGGATAACCTGCTTGGCCGGTAAACCCAACTGCCGTTGACTCGCCAACCGAATCGCGTCGTCATACCGGCCCACATTGCCCGTCCCAATTGCACATTCCAACCCTCCCGCTCTTTGTGGATAACGACCCGTTAAAAAAGCAGTGCGAGTAGGGCTGCATTCAGTGCCATTGGAATAATGCTGGGTAAACCTCACGCCTTGCTTTGCCAACCGGTCTATCACCGGTGTCTTGGCTCGCGGATGACCATAGCAGCCGAGATCTCCATAACCCATGTCATCGGCGAGAATGAAAACGATATTGGGTTTGTCAGCCGCTTGCAGACAAAGAGCGATTAAGGCAAATAATGTCAGGAATGTTTTCATGATTAAAATAGGCATCAGGAATCTTGCGTTTTATTTGAACTCGAGTTCGCTGCGCTTGACGGTGAGGGAGTGGATGGATTTGCCGTCGATGTTGATGATGGTGTACTTGACAGTCGGATCGGCAACATTGAGGTCAAAGTCGACGCGTCCGAAGGATTGTTTCGCGTTGTAACCAAAGAGCGAGTGCTTGATGAGACCGTGCACGTGTTGATTGGTAAGGCGGGAGGACTGACACTCGTAGAGGGGATACATTCCTTTGATTCCGGTATCAATCTTGTAGGCATCAGAACGATGCCGATCAGCGGAGAGAATGATAACCCCGGGAATCTTTTCCTCGGCAATGAATTTAAATATCTGTTCGCGCTCGCTATCAAACCCATCCCAAGTGTCCTTCGAACCTGGTTTCACTTTTGGTGTGAGAGGAACATTGGTGCAGAACACGGTAAATACAGCGGGCTGCTTAAGGGTTTTCTTGAGCCATTTCATCTGGGCGGAACCCAACATGGAGGGGGTTTCCCCTTTGGGAGACTCTCGGTAGTAGCGGCCGTCGATCAGTACAAAGTGGATCTTTCCTATCCAAAAATCAAACCAGCAACCTGGCTGTTTTTCGCCGCCACCATAGTAGGGGTTATCGTAGTTTTCCTTGAAGATTTCCCAGACCTTGCGCTTCCACTTGGGTTTGTCGATTTCGGGCCCGCCCCAGCCATCATTGGTTGTGAAATCATGGTCATCCCAAATGCCGTAGATAGGCACCTGCTTGGCGAGTTTCATCCACTCGGGCTGGCTCTGGCGGCGGTAGTAGTGGAAACGTTGCATCTCAGGTGTTTGAGGATCGTCGATATAAACGTTGTCGCCGAGTAGCAGCAAGGCACGTGGATCGAGACTTCTTATAGTATCCCAAACGCACTCGTTCGCTGGCACGTAACCCGCTCCACCACCAAAAGCGATAGTAAATTTGTCACTCGAGGCATCCTTTTTCAGGGCAGCATTGGGCAGAGCGCGTTCCCATGGCCACGTCTTGGCGTCAAACTTCCATGTATCCGGCTTACCATGTGCGATGTCCAACAGCATCTTAGTATGCTCAGGATTGACCGCTTTTTCAGATGTGACATTAAGGTATTCTATGGCTTCCTTTTTCTTCCCTTGAAGGATGAGCTTGAGAGCGTGAGGATGCATTCGCTTCACTTGGTTGCCCTTCTCGGGCTTCTCGTTGTTCACTCGCGGTTTATTCGCTTGGGCGAACAGTTGTGATGCGCTCAAGCTGAACGTCAAAATGCTCAGTATAAAGAGATTCTTAAAATGTATATTGATCTTTGTGCTATTCATCAATTGGTTAGTCCTTCACTTGGTAATGTTTACGGAGTTGGGTGAGTTCTTCTTTTAAACTAGTAATGGTACTGGCGTATTTCGGATCAGTATAGCGACTCTTCATTTCCTGTGGATCGGTTTTTAGGTCGAAGAATTCCCAGGTGTTGAGCTTGTCGTCCGGAAAGCGGATGAGCTTGTAGCGACCGTCGGTGACGCCGTAGTGGATGGGCACGCCATGGCCGCCGGCTTCATAATAGTGGTAGTAATGAGTTCTGCGCCAGTTCTCTGGCGTTTGGCCGCGGAGAATGGGTGTGATTGATCGGCCTTGCATATCCTTAGGTTGAACAGCACCGGCAATGTCCAGAAAGGTTTGAGCAAAATCGAGATTGGAAACGAGGTTGGCGTTGTTGCTACCGGATTTAACTTGGCCTGGCCAGCGGACGAGCAGTGGCGTGTGAAGGCTTTCCTCATACATCCAGCGTTTATCGAACCAGCCATGCTCTCCAAGCCAGAAGCCTTGGTCGGAGCTGTAGATAACTACGGTGTTTTTCGACAAGGCGTTTTCATCAAGATACTTGAGCATACGGCCAACATTTTCATCTACTGCCTTAACGCATCGGAGATAATTCTTGATATAGCGCTGATAGTTCCACCGGGTTCGATCGCGACCTTGAAGGTTCAATTTTTCAAACGCCTCATTGCGCGGACGAAAATGGCCGTCAAAGATCTTGAATTGCTCCGGGGTGAACTTACTTGAATAACTGAACATCAACCGACTAGGCCCCATGTCCTCTGCGATACCCATTTTATGGTTAGCCGGAGCCGCACTACGTCCGGAATAATAGTCAAACAAAGTTGGTGGCTCGGGAATTTTAATTTTCTCAAATGTATTAAGATGACGGAGGGCTGGTTCCCACCGGCCGTGCGGTGCCTTGTGCTGGGTCATTAGAAAGAACGGCTTTTTGGCGTCCCTTTGCCTGAGCCATTTTAACGCCTGATCAGTGATGATATCCGTGGTGTAACCAGTGTGATTCACGTTTTTGCCGTTGGTAATCAGCATCGGGTTGTAGTACTGGCCCTGACCTTTGAGTACTTCAAAGTGATCGAAGCCGGTAGGTGTAGACTTCAGATGCCACTTGCCCACGATAGCAGTTTGGTACCCCGCATTTTGCAATAGCTTGGAAACGGTTTGCTGGGAGCCATCAAACACATCCTTGTTGGTTAACTGGCCATTCAAGTGCGAGTACTTTCCGGTCAGGATCACGGCACGCGAAGGAGCACAGATGGAATTACTTACCAGACAGTGCTCAAAGAGCATGCCTTCCTTCGCAATGCGGTCGAGGTGTGGTGTCGGAGCAATCTTTGCGAGCGGACCACCATAAGCCGAGAGTGACTTAAGGGCGTGATCGTCTGTGAAAATAAACAGAATGTTTGGCCGCTCGATAGAGCCGGCATATGACGCCGTCAAGGCCAGAAAGCATAAAGTAAGAACGTATTTCTTCATTGCTTTAGTTCCATCACTCTTATTTTGGATAACGCACAACCCTAACGTCGTTTTTTTGCTTCGGCCCCGGCGTGCTGCGACCCTGAATGATCAGTTTTTCCAACAGAGCCCTCATCTCCCCGACCTGCTTAGGATTCTTTACCGCAAGGTTTGAGCTTTCGCCAAGGTCTTTGGATAGATCGTAGAGTTGGATGGGTTGCGACTGGTCGCCTCCCTTGCCCCAACCTCCCGAACCGGGGACGGGTAGGTATTTCCATGAATTCTTGCGAATCGAGGGCACGCCCCTGATCGAGCAACTGACGGAGTGTTCACGGACGGGTTTCGTTCCTCCGGAAAGCAAGGGCATGAGGCTAAAACTATCCTCCCCTGCATTGACTGGCAGCTTGATGCCGAATATATCGGCGAAAGTGGCCATCAAGTCGGCTTGGTGCACGAGTTGAGGACACATTGTATCCGGCTTCACTTTTCCGGGCCATCTGACAATGAATGGCACGCGATGACCGCCTTCCCAGGCGTCGGCCTTGGACCCGCGCAACGGACCACTCGGGTAATGACCCTTCTTCTGCAAGTCGCTTAAGCCGATATAATGAGCGCATCCATTATCGCTGGTGAAAATCACGAGGGTATTCTTGTCAGTCCCACTTTCCTCGAGGGCGTCAAGCACCTGTCCGACGATGGCATCGGTCTCCATGACGAAATCGGCATAAAGGTTGAGTTTGCTTTTACCCTTCCACTCATCGTTGACGGACAAGGGTGTGTGCGGAGATGTCAGGGGCATGTAGACGAGGAAAGGTTCAGGCGTTTTCGCTTCTTTACGAATAAAGGCAACGGCACGATTACCCAAGGCGGGAAGAATCGGTTCCAAGGTCCACCCTTTAAGGGCCGGACCTTGTTGACTGGCTTGGTTCTTGATAAATAATTTGGGTGATCCGAATTCGCTAGGGATGCCCACGGTGCGATCATTCTCGATGAAGCAGTAAGGCGGCCAGTTAGGGACGTCGGTCCCAAAATATTCATCGAATCCAACAGTAAGAGGGCCACCCCCAATCGGCTTGGAAAAAACTTCTTCCCAAGCCGCCTTGTGCTCATCGGTGGCGACAAGGTTCTTTTTGCCTCGGTAACCTGTACTCTTGAAGTACTTCATTTTCTCTCTGGGAATCGGCCAATCCCAGCCCAAGTGCCACTTGCCGATGCAGGCAGTGCGGTAACCTTGCTTCTTCGCCAAAGCACCAATGGTTAATCGATCCGGGGTGATCAGCGGAGCTCCCCACAAACTCACGATCCCGCTCTGCAAACGGGAACGCCAATGGTAGCGTCCGGTTAAAATCGTGTACCGCGAGGGAGTACACACTCCAGACGAAGAATGAGCATCGGTAAAACGCATCCCTTCGGAAGCCAACTTGTCGACGTGTGGCGTGGGAATCTTGCCGCGTTTGGGATTGTAACATTGAATATCGCCGTAACCGAGATCATCAGCATAGATCAAAACAATGTTGGGTTTGTTTTCCGCTAAAAGGGAAAACGCAGTCAAGCTAATCAGAGTAAATATAATTTTCATTTTGCCTTCAGTTCCTTAAGCGTAAGCTTGCCATCCTTGTTCGAGTCACGGCGACTGAAGTTTTTGTTTAGGGCAGGCACGTTGCGACCGTTCGGATTGCCGATGAATTCCTTGAGGGTGATGGCCCCATCCTTGTCCTTGTCCCGCCTGCGCAGGAATTCCTCGGGGCTCGGTCGACTGGCCGCTGGCTTCTTGATGGGAGGAGTCCAGTCAGGGTCGTAG
>CAJWKQ010000043.1 GCA_913041895.1 uncultured Verrucomicrobiales bacterium | reverse complement strand
ACCGAGCGGACGCTGTCCACAATTGCGTTGGCTGCGCTGGCTGCGCTGGAGAGGCCACGTGCTTTAATGATGGCCGCGCCGCGCTTTTGCACGGTGCTGATGAAATCGCCCTCGAGCCAGTCTCGGTCCGTGATGGCCTCAGTAGCGGGGGTACCATTGATTCTGGTGTTGGTGAAATCGGGGTACTGTGTAGCCGAATGGTTGCCCCAGATGCAGAGGTTGGAAACGCTGCTCACCGGCACGCCGGCCTTTTGGGCGAGCTGAGTTTTGGCACGATTTTCATCTAGGCGTGTCATGGCAAAGAATCGGTCATCGGGTACGTCAGGCGCATTGTTCATGGCGATTAGGCAGTTGGTATTGCAAGGGTTGCCTACTACCAGCACACGCACGTCGTTGGCTGCATTGTTGTTTATGGCCTGACCTTGGCCGGTAAAAATCTTGCCGTTAATGCCCAGTAAATCCCCGCGTTCCATTCCGTCTTTACGTGGAACACTTCCAACGAGTAGAGACCAATTCACGCTGTTAAAGCCGGTGTTCAAATCAGCTGTAGCGACCAAGTCTGTAAGTAGGGGAAATGCGCAGTCATCCAACTCCATACATACGCCCTCAAGCGCCGCCATGCCCGGCTCAATTTCGATAAGATTTAGTGCTACAGGTTGATCCGGGCCAAACATTTGACCCGAGGCGATTCGAAAAAGGAGGGCATAACCGATTTGGCCGGCAGCACCGGTTACAGCAACACGAATGGGTTCTTTACTCATGGGGGCGCGCAGTATGCCTGCAGAGTTATGTTGAGGCAAGTCGATGTCTATAGATAAGGCAGAGTGATTTCCAAAAGTTCACCATATGCTTGAAATGCTTCAGGGCCAAAGAGTCTAGTGAAAATTGATCCAAATATTATTGCAATGTGAAACGGGTGAAATGGAAATGGTGCGTACATTAGTAGCATAAAAAGGATAAAGAAAATAAACATGGGGTTCCCAAGGGAATCCATCCAGCGTTTGTAGGATGGAACGAAATTCCCTAGAATGGATGATCCATCTAATGGCGGTACAGGAATCAAATTGAAAATCCCAAGAGCAATATTAAAAAAGGCAAACACGAGAAGTAGGGATTGAGCATTCAGCCCTGGTCCTTCTTTTGCTATACCTTCAGTACTTAACCAAATGGCTAATGCCAATTGGGCAATAAATGCGAGCAGGAAGTTCATTGCTGGCCCTGCAGCTGATACCAGTGCATCCCCATATTTACTACGAAAGTTCCTAGGGTTCACCGGCATTGCGCCAAAGGCCATGCCCACCATTACGAGCATGAGAAGGGACATGCCTCCCATATGAACCATAGGGTCAGGAGTCATATGACCCATCAACTTAGGAGTGTCGTCTCCTTGCCAGATGGCTGCCCATCCATGGGCAAGCTCGTGTAAAACAATAGAAATAACAACTGTAACGACGACGCATCCGAAAAATAGTTGCGTCTCGGGCTTAAATAGATATTCGATGAAGAACGTTGCTAGCACGCGCGACGAATCTTATGAATAACTCGGGCAAATACCAAACCCAAAACCGGCGGGCCGTTATTGATGTGGGGAGCAATTCGGTAAAGTTGCTGGTAGCTGAGGTGAATAATGGGGTAGTGGAACCTCTTGTTCATGAAGGAGAGCAAACGCGTTTGGGCCGAGGCGTATTCGAGACGGGTAAATTAGATCAAGAGGCGGTCAAACAAACAGCATTTGTTGCAGGGCAATTTGCAGAAAAGGCTAGGAGATTGGGTGCGGTTGAAGTGAAGGCGGTGGCCACCAGTGCGGCACGTGAAGCACGTAATGGGATGGATTTGATTGAGGCATTTCGCGATATCAATTTGCCTTTAACAATTATTGAGGGAGAGAAAGAAGCTGAGTTGGTTTTGCGTGGTGTGCGAAGTCACCCAGATTTTGATAGCGGCCCATTGACAATTATTGATGTTGGTGGAGGGAGTACGGAGCTATTGATCGCTGAGGGGACTGATGTGCGTGCCCAGTTTAGTTTTCCGATTGGAACGGTTAGGCTGCTAGAACAATTGTCGGTGAGTGATCTGCCAACTGCTCCAGAGCGGGCCAAGGTTATCGATTATTTGGATGCTTTTTTTGAGGAGCACCTTGATCTGAAAATAGCCAGTATTTCGATGCCGACAACATTAGTGGGAGCGGGAGGTACACCAGTTTTTCTCTCTCGCATTTTTAAAGAGGCAGAAGATTTGCCAGCTGAGGAGTTGGAGTCACTGAGCTTCGCTATGAGTGAGGTGCAGTCTCTAAATGATCGATTGTGGATGATGAATTTGGAACAGCGTAGGAACCTAGCGGGCCTTCCGGCGAATCGAGCTGACGTAATTCTATTTGGTATAGCAATATTTGAGGCAGTCATGGTGCGGTGCGCTTTTCATGAGCTTCGCCCGACCTTGCGAGGTGTGCGGCATGGAGCGCTTCTAGGTTAGAGCCCTAGTCTTTCAAATTCCAGTGCGACATATCGATCGGTCATCCCTGAAAGATAATCGCATACGGCCCGGTGCAATCCATCATTTTCGATTCGTGCCTGCGATTGACTTCCGATTTCCTCAGGGTTCTGTAGATAGTATCCGAATAGAGCTTCTAATAATTTGACGGCTCTTTGGTTTGGTTTATGGACAACCGGATTGTAATAGAGGTTCTTGTAAAGATAATCACGAAGCTCGAGATTGGCCTCACGTCTTTCATCACTGTACTTGATGAGCGGGCCATCGTGCAGGCGGACCTCATCGGCAGACTGCACTCCTGATTTTGTGATGAGGCATCCACTCGTTTGCACGACATCATGCACCTGACTATCGATTAGGAGGCGGATTATCGAATAGTGGCGTGATTCAGAATTGAGTTCACCATGTTGTTCATGTACTTGACGACTGGTTTCGCGCCAAATTTGAATATTCTCTTTTAGGTTCTCTTCATCCAGCAGTTTTGATTCCAGACCATCGTCAAGGTCATGGCTGTAGTAGGTGATTTCATCGGCGAGGTTAGCCACCTGCGCCTCTAGTGAGCTTGATTTGGCATCAAAGTTCTCATGTTTGCTAGGGTGATCGTATGCAGTGTAATGTTTTACCAGTCCCTCTCGAGTTTCCCATGTTAGATTTAAACCATCGTGATGTGGGTACTTTTGCTCCAGCGTTTCGACAATGCGTAAGCTTTGTCGATTATGCTCAAACCCACCGTGGTCCTTCATAAGGTCGTTCAGGGCATATTCTCCTTTGTGGCCAAAAGGGGAATGGCCGAGGTCATGAGCAAGCGCGATGGATTCAGCGAGATCTTCATTGAGCCCGAGAGCACGCGCAATGTTACGTGAAATGGCTGCAACTTCGATGGTGTGAGTCAGCCGAGTGCGTAGGTGGTCTCCAGTGCCATTTAGGAAGACCTGTGTTTTATACTCTAGGCGTCGAAATGCTCTTGAATGGATAATCCTATCTCTGTCACGTTGAAAATCGGTGCGCCATTCGTGTGTGGGTTCGTTAAACTGACGTCCACGCGAGCCGGAACTAAATTGCGCAAAGGGCGATAGGGTATGTTTTTCGTTTGCCTCCAACTGTGCGCGGGATAGAGGCATGCTATGCTAAGAGCGAAGAAATTCTTCAGCGGAGGACCCGCGCAATTCCAGCAGGCGACAGATCACATCTTCAATGAGATTGTTTGGGCAGGACGCTCCTGCTGTTAACCCTACTGTGACCGACTTTTCAGGCAGCCATTTTTTGGTTTCTTCGGCCTTACTTGAATGTTGATTCCAGTGTCGGATTGATTCAAGTCCATTGATTTCCCCTGCATTCTTTATGAAGTATGTAGGGAGTATAGACTCGCCCATTTCGGCAAGATGTGAAGTATTGGAAGAGTTATATCCACCTATAACCAGCAGTAGATCCATTGGTTTCTTAAGCATTTTTGCCAATGCATCCTGACGGTCCTGTGTTGCTCCGCAAATTGTGTCAAAGAAACGGAAATGTGCATCAACGTTCACGGTTCCATAACGCTCTTCGATTGCTGCTCTGATGCGGCGTTGGACTTCCTCGGTTTCCCCTCGCATCATGGTTGTTTGGTTGGCTACTCCCACGGCTTTCAAATGAATATCTGGATTAAATCCCTCGGAGTGAGATCCCTCAAATCGTCTCAGAAAAGAGGTTTTATCACCCCCATTGATGATGTAATTACAGACAATATCTGTTTCTTCAAAAGTGTTTACTACCAGGTAATGACCGTTCTTTGCGATGGCCTGACTGCTGGTGGCCATCGTTTCCTCGTGGGACGCCTTGCCATGGATAATGCTGGTTACATTCTCTTTCGCATAAGTGCGAACACGTTTCCATACACTCATTACATCGCCACAGGTGGTATCTACAAACTGACAACCTTTGGATTCAAGTTTTTCACGGATGGAAACTTCAGTTCCAAAAGCAGGAATGATAACGACGTCGTCCTGAGTGAGGTCATCGATGTCCGCTACCTTATTCGGTCCGGAAAGGAACCCAATGCCCATATCTCGTATCTGATCATTGACTTCCGGGTTATGAATAATTTCTCCGAGTATATAAAGTTTCTTGTCGGGAAAGACTTTGAGTGCAGCGTAGGCTAGGTCGATACAACGTTCTACTCCATAGCAGAAGCCAAATTCCTTTGCCAACTTGATGGTGATTTTTCCTATAGGACAGGTGACTTTACCCTTTGTGCGCAAACGATCCACCAGATCGCTTCGGTAGTGCGTCATTACCTGCGCCTTGACCTGCTCCATTATATCAGGCCGACGAAGGTTGACGCGTTTGGGCTTGCTGGCTGTATCTGTTGCCATTGACTTCAAGTTCTCACGAAGCTAGTCGTGGGTCGAGTTGAAAACCTTATGTTATACAAGCCAATCCAAAATTGCCTTTTGAGCGTGAAGACGGTTTTCGGCTTGGGTGAAGATAATTTCCGAGTGGGCTTCGAGGGTGGATTCATCGATTTCCTTACTTCGGTACGCGGGGAGGCAGTGCATTACCAGAGTGTCCTTATGGGCCAGGGAGACGAGGGATTTATTGATCTGGTAACCTGCAAAATCTATCTCACGTTGAGCAGCTTCCTTCTCCATGCCCATGGAGACCCAAACGTCGGTGTATAGGAGATCGGCTCCATCTGCAGCGGCATTGCAGTCTTCAGTAACTATGATATTTCCGCCGGCCTTGTTGACAAGATCAGGGCAGGGTTGATGGGATTTTGGGGCAGCGATTCTTAGTTTAAAGCCCAGTTTATTAGCGGCCCAGATCCAGCTGATCGGGACGTTACAGGCGCCGTCGCCAATAAAGGTGACAATCTTGCCTTTAATAGGGCCGCGCAGCTCCTGATAGGTAAAAATGTCGGCAATAATTTGACAGGGATGTTCAGCATCAGTCAGCGCGTTAATGGTGGGGATATTTGACCAATGGGCAAATTGTTCTACGTCATCCTGTGCAAAGGTGCGAATCACTGCGCCGTGTACCATCCGACCAAGCACCCTGGCAGTGTCTTTTATCGGTTCACCCCTACCAAGTTGCATGTCATTGGAATTTAGGAACATGACTTTTCCACCAAGTTCCTGAATACCAGTTTCAAATGAAACACGTGTTCGAGTGGAGGACTTGGTGAATATCATGGCCCAAGTCTGTCCGGCTAATGGCTGGTACTGATTGTTGCCACGCTGAGCCTTCATGACGGCAGCGTTTTCCAGAATGGTTTCGATGTCACGTTTATCCATCGATTCTATGCTCAAGAGATGTTTCATGATGCAAGTTTCTTAATGACGCTCTCTATTATCGAAAGACATTTATCAGCTTCAGTTTTTGAAATATTTAGTGGAGGCAGCAAGCGGAATACTTTTGCTCCGGCCGGAATTGTGATTAGGCCTGCTTCATGTAAACAGTTAACAATTTGTAGGGAGACTGGTTTTTTACTGCTAGTAAAGGCCTTAATATTTTCAGACAACTCTATGCCAATCATCAACCCTAATCCGCGTACTTCCCGTAGTACACTTGGATATGCAGCGATAAGCTGCTCGATTTGTTTGCCAATATAACCGCCTATTTCAGTGGCGTTTTTCGCCAAGTCATCCCGCTCAATAATTTCAAGCGCCTTAAGGGCATGCGCACTGACCAACGGGGTGCCACCAAAGGTGGTACCGTGTGTGCCTGGGCCGAGTACGTCTTGCAATGGTTCGCTGGCCCAGACGGCGCCCATAGGCAAGCCCGCCGAGAGGCTCTTGGCCATTGAGCAGGCATCTGGTGAGAAATCCGGATGTGAGGACATAATGGTTTGCCAGCCAAAAAATTTACCAGTGCGAAAATGCCCGCATTGTACTTCATCTAATAGCAGCAAGAGATTGCGTTCATTACATAAGTTTCTGAGGCCAGCCAAATAATCTGGTGTTGCGCAGTGGATGCCGCTTTCCCCCTGGATGGGCTCGACAAGAATGGCGCCAGTAGCAGGAGAGATAGCCTCACGAGTGGCATCAAGATCGCCAAAGGGAACATGACGAAATCCTTCCACCGCGGGAGCGAACCCTTCCTTTACCTTTGCCTGACCCGTGGCAGCGATGCCTGCGAGGGTCCGGCCGTGGAAGGAGCCGAGTGTTGTGAGGATTTCAAACTGTCCCTCCTCATGATTCCTCAATCGGGCGAGTTTATAGAGTGTTTCATTGGCTTCAGCTCCACTATTGCAGAAAAACACCTTGCCGCTACCACCGGCCATATGAACGAGTTTCTCTGCGAGCAACCCTTGTGGTTCGGTGTAATAAAGGTTGGAAACGTGAGTGAGTTTGCCGGCTTGTTCAGCGAGCGCGGCCGATAGTTCAGGATTACTGTGCCCTAGGCAGGCAGTGGCAATGCCTGTTCCAAAATCAAGATAGCTTTTTCCGTCTGCATCAAACACATGAGACCCTTCTCCGTGTGTTAGGGAAAGGTCAAAACGCGAATAGGTAGGGATGACGTTGTCATCAATTCGCTGCTTGATGGAGTCAGGGTCATTCATTTTACGATCTCCGTTCCTACTCCCTTGTCAGTAAAGATTTCCAAAAGTACTGCATGATTAATTCTTCCATCCACAAATGAGACCTTATCGACACCTGCATTAATGGCAGACACGGCACTGTCTACTTTTGGGATCATGCCTTTGGCAATAATACCCGACTGTTTGAGTTGATCGACTTCCTTGATGTCGAGGTGAGGGATGAGTGAATCGACATCTTCCGGGTTTCGTAGAAGTCCCGGAACATCGCTCATAAATACCAGTCGTTTAGCAGCTAGCGCAATGGCAGTTTGAGCAGCAGCGATATCGGCGTTGCAGTTGTAGATTTGTCCATCTGAATCTTTCGCAGTCGGCGAGATAACAGGTGTAATGCCCTTTGAAATACAATCTTCAAGTGGAGTGGTGTGTACCGATATGACTTCTCCAACAAATCCGTAATCCTCGCTCTCAGGAGAGTGCTGTTTGCAGGAGAAAATGTCTGTGCCTGCAAACCCTTTTGCTACTCCGCCGAATGAATTGATCATCTCAACAATTTCGCCATTAATCTCACTTGAAAGGACGCGGTCAACTACTTTCACAGTTGCGCTGTCAGTATAACGGAGACCATTTACAAACTTTGTTTCGAAGCCCTCAGATTCAAGTGCCTTGTTGATCCGCTTGCCGCCACCATGTACGACAACAGGGTTGATTTCCACTGCCTCAAGAAAAACCAAATCACTGGCAACTCCGCTGCGAACGGTTTCATCGGGGCTGTCCATGAAGCTGCCGCCGTACTTCACCACAAAAGTCGCTCCGGCAAACCGTTGGATATACGGTAATGCCTCAAGCAGGGTATTTGCTTTGTTAATGAGTTGCTGCATGGTTAGCCACCAAGTGAGGCGGGATCACTGATATCGCCCTTATTGTAGTCTACGTATTTTTCAGTCAGATCAGCGGCATAAAGAATGGCTTTACCCTTGCCGAGATTAAGATTAATGTGCAAATCGAACTCTGTGGGTTCGACTGCTTTGCAAAGCGTTTTGAAGGACGTTCGCGTGGGGCGACCTTTCTTGAGGGAATAAACAAGTTTCTTTCTGCTTGGAGTGCTGTACCCAATGTCGACTTTTTCCTCTATCACCTTGGCAGGGGAATAGCCCAGAGCATCAATTATTCGACCCCAATTGGGGTCGCCACCGTTCCAGCTGGTTTTCACCAGTGCGCTGTTGCCTACCGAACGCGCGGCGGCATCGGCATCCTTTTGTGTTTTGGCTCCCTTTACGCGGACAGTGACCATTCGGCTAATTCCCTCTCCATCGCGTACGATCATCTTGGCTAGTTCTAGGCAAACGTGATTAAGCGCGCTTTGAAAGGTTTTCAAATCCTTGTCACTGAGTTTTCCGTTTCCAGAAAGTCCATTGGCGAGGATTAGTACAGTGTCGTTAGTGCTCATGTCGCCATCGACGGTGATGCAATTAAAGCTGCTGGCAACCGCTTCGCGTAAACAACGCTTTAAAGTGGCTGCAGGTATCTTTGCATCGGTTGTCAGGTAGGAAAGCATGGTGGCATGAAGGGGCATGCTGGCAGGGCGGATTCCATTAGGGCTCATGCCCGGCTGGATCATGCCTGCACCCTTGGCGATGCCGCCCAAACGTACGGTCTGGCGTCCCAGTTTAAATTCAATGGCAATCTCCTTGGGTTGAGTATCGCTGGTCATTATAGCTTCGGCTGCGTGATGGGCGGCAGTGGGTGAATCATCTAGTTCCTTGACGATTTGACCGATACCCTTGCGAATATTGGGCATGGGCAGCTGAAGCCCAATTCTGCCAGTGGAACCTACTAAAACATCTTCAGGTTGCAACAAGAGTTCCTGCGCCATCAATCCGGCCATTTCTTTCGCATCCTTTAGGCCACGAGGGCCGGTGCAGGCATTGGCGTTGCCGGAGTTGATCACGACCGCTTGCGCCTTGCCATTGGCAATATGATTCACACAGACTTTTACGGGGGCAGCACAGATTTGGTTGGTGGTAAACATACCGGCTGCAGTGGCGGGGACCTCAGAGACAATCACGGCCAAATCACGTTTCTGGCCTTTGTTACTCCCTTTACCAGTGCCAATACTTTTCACGTCACAGAAGAGTCCTGCTGCAAGGAAACCCTGCGGTGCAGTGATTGAACCATCAATGGAATGAAAAGACTTCAACTTGGTAAAAGGGATAGCGTCAGGAAAATAAAAGGGAACCTAACGCAGTTCTAGCGACTGCGTCGACGAATAGACTTTTGTTTCGTCCTACGGTTCATGAGAGGGATGAATCAAAACATTTTCACCGATAAAAGTCAATTTCCAAAGGGAAATCAGGTTATGTTTTCCGAATTAATGTCGAACCTTCATCTAAGGCGAAGATGAAATCTGGACTCGCCCTTCAGTCTTACCAGAGCTTTTTATAAGAAGTATCCAGTTCAATTGCATCAGGAAAATCTGGCTCGTCCTTCCATCCACCCGTTATTTTTCCAAATTCTCTTTTTTCATGTTGTAATTAAATCTTTTTTTGAACCAGTTAATAGCCACGATAAGCACGTAATGCTTGTTGGAAGGTCAATAGCCGGTGTCTCAAAGCTCTTTCTTTTGAGTGATAGTTCAACCTTTCCTGCTGTGTCCACTGTCTATTCAGCATAAGTTTACGAGCATATAAATCCAGATTGGCCAATTTGTTTTTGGCCTGAAATATTTCATTTTGCAGATACCAAATGTACCGTTGATTGTTTGGTGATGCGAATAGGAGCTGCAATGCTGCTCGTTGATGAGCCTGCGCACGAGAACGGCTCTCATGGGCAATTTGTGCTGTTGCAGAGTCGGCGGTGAGCATCCCTAGTAAAACGAAGCTCAATAAGGTTATTTTCTTTATCCAATTATTTGTTGTTATTTCCATTTCTATATTCTTTTGAAGGATAGTACGGATGGCCAATGCTCAATCTGACAAAAAATAATAAAAAAAGCCCCCGCCGTAAGTCGGGGGGGCTTTAATGGAGCCATTACAATCAATTTAGGCCTATTAGCGCCGATTCCCTGCCACCATCTTCGATTGTATGGGCACCGTTCCGAGCAGGTTTCCTTGATTTCCCATCTGTGGTAGCGGGAATTGGATGGGTTTGAACTGAAAAGGTTTGAATTTATATTCCGGATTTTTTTCAAGCACTGCCTGTGCTTGCTGGTATAGAGCCTGTGCTCTTTGCTGTTGTTGCCTGGCATACTCTTGATACATGTATTTCATGCGAACCGCATTCCAATAGGCTGCATTTTGTCGTTGAAGCATCTGCATGTAACAATACGCCCTTGCTTGTGCCTGCATAGACTGGAGCATGAGTTTTTGATAAGGATTAAGGTACTGTTGTGACGCACGATGATAGCCCGCTTTCATTTGTGCTGTTGCAGAATCGGCGGTGAACATGCCTAATAGAACGAGGCTCAATAAGGTTATTTTCTTTATCCAACTATTCATTTTTTTCTTTTCCTTAGGTAATCAGGTTAAGGCTACAATATTGTAGTTTGACCATAATACGTACGGCCGACGCTCTGTCTGACAAAAAATTTGGGCGAGGCTTTCTTTTCTTATTGGAGATCTCTGTGTAGAGTTGGTTTATGCCTGAGCCGACTACCCGTATTGTGATCTGTCGCCCTGATGGGCCGACAGACTGGCAATACGAGGTGGAGCCCGGTGAACACAAGGTTGGCCGGGATTCCAACGAGGCAGCCATCTTCATTGGGGATCAGGATATATCCCCCGAACACGCCCTTATCACCATTGGCACTGCAGGTATTGAGGTGCGCGATCTGGATAGTGAAGCCGGCACCTTCATCATGGATGGGGACCAAACCTTGCGGGTAGGTAACACGGTATCGGTTCCCCTCAAGCCCCATCAAAGACTTTGGTTGGGGACCCACTACTACGTTGATTTTGAACAGGAAGAGAACAGGGATAAGCAACTGCTTCAATTGCATCTCCAGCGGGGGGAAGAGTCTCTGGGCATCTTCTCGGTTGCAGAAGTCAATCAGGGCCTTTCAGAGGGACGCTTTTCGGAGGGCGACTTATTCTGGTGCGAAGGCATGGATGAATGGAACGTCCTGGAAGGACTGCAGCTTACGTTATTGTCGCAGGCTGACACCCTGATGACGACCAGAGGTGGAGACACCCAGCCACCGGAGCTTCCGGCTCTGGATCGTTACATCAAGGAGGAGCTATTGGGCAAGGGCGGCATGGGCGAGGTATGGAAGGCCTATGACCAGCATCTCGAAAGGCATGTGGCCCTCAAGATGGTGAGCGGGGGCCAGGCCTTTTACGATTTGCGCCGTGAGGTGCACGGCTGCCTGGAACTGACTCATCCCAACATTGTCCGTATCTATGATCTGGTGGCCTTGCCCGGGGAGGATCCCTTTATCTCGATGGAATACATCAAGGGGGAGGATTTGTTTCGCAAGGCGCGGCAGAAGGAGGGCAAACGCTTTGGTTGGCAGGAGGTTGAGCCTTATATCCTGAGTTTATGTGATGCACTGGAATACGCGCATGACCAGGGCATGGTCCACCGGGATATTAAGCCGCAGAACCTGATGGTTACCCCGAAAGGCGAGCTGAAGCTGGCAGACTTTGGGATTGCCTCACCCCAACAGGATGAGGAGTCCGACACACCGGTTGCCCGGGCGGGAACCCCGGTGTACTGGAGTCCGCAACAGGCGCGGGGCATGGCTCCCAAACCGACGGATGACATATACTGCCTAGGAGTGAGTCTCTATGAGTTACTGGTGGGGGAACCCCCGTTCAAGGGCAAGGGACCGGCCCTGACCGATCAACACACCCATGAGGAGCCACCCCATCCCCAGAAGCGATTGAATGAACTGGGAGGCCAAGGAAAGATCCCGGGTTATGTTTGTGATTTAATCATCAGGTGCATGGCTAAGAAACCGGGCGACCGGGACCAGGGAGCTGGTCAGGTACTCGACTGGATCAAGGCCAAGGGGGACCCTCGGATGGCCGAATGGTACAACGACATGGGGTGGTTGTACTTGGCCAAAGGCAACCCCCACATGGCACTGGTGAATTACCAGAAAGCATTGTCTATCCGTCTCCATGCTCTGGGCTGGGATCACCCTGATGTGGCCCAAAGCTACAACGACATCGGGAATCTGTACTGTTCTTGGGCCAGAGCACAGCTGGACTCGGATCAATCTGATGAGGCTGCTCGCTTGAAGAGCAAGGGTTACGCGGGCATCTGGAAGGTGCCCCGCGGAAAAGGCCATTTCGACGAGGCATTGTGGCATTTCCAGAAAGCACTGAAGATTTTTCTCAAACAACTGGGGCCGGATCATCCTGATACCAAGCAAACCCAAGCAGCAATAGATGAGGTAAAAAAGAAAATTAAAGCCAAACCCAAGCCTTCACCCCCAAACAAAGATTGAGGTGAGTGGGCAGTTTAACCCTCCTCCTTCAATCTCCGGATGATCTTCTCCAGAACCGGCATAAGGCGTGTCTTGGTCTGGTAAATCAAATCCTCACTGACTCCCAGTTGCCCGGCAACTTCCTTGGCCGGTCTCTCTTCAATAACGTAGGCATTAAAAATTTCATACTGATCAGGCCTAATCTTTTGCTGCAGCTCCTCCAGGGCGCGTTCAGTAAGGTGCTCATAATACTCGGCGTCCCACTTTTGCTGCCAGTCATCGACCGGGTCTTCAATCTCCACAAAGGGCGCATCAGGATTTTCATTTAATGGGCTGGGAAGTGGAGGGAATTTCTTCTGCTTACGATAGTGGTCGGCTATTCGCTGCTTTACGATCAGGCACAGCCAACTGCGAAAGCGGCCCTTGCTGGGGTCGTAATCAAATTTCTTGATGCTCTTGTGAACCTTTTCACAAGTCTGCTGCAAAATATCATCCGCATCGGCGTGGGATAAGCCGCTCTTGAGGGCAACACTCAGGATCAGTATGCCATAGCTGTCGTAAAAATCACTCCAGGCAGGATCGTTATTTTTGGTTTCCCTCAGTCGATCCAAAAGCGTTTTGCGGGTGGTGAACTGATCCATCAACAAACTAAAACTTAAGCCAGGGGGTTTGACTAGCCTAGAGTGTGCTAGGTCACCTATTTGAAATAAGGCAAAAGATGGCTTAGGTTATACCCTGAAGACTGTGTCAAATCGCGGGTTTTTTCTCCCCTCCAAATTTTTTTGTCAGGAACAGTTCTTCCCACTCGTACTATGGGCATGTGGATGCCTTGTCATACAACAGAGACGATTCATGCGAATTTTCCCACAAAAGAGCCGGGAGCATCACGGAGCAATCCATGAAGATTTACCTCATAAAAGATGGCAAGGAAGCGGGGCCTTTTACCGTGAAACAGGTGCAGCGATGGGTCATCGAAGGGGTTATTTCGCCAGGGAATTTGGCTTGGCGCGAAGGCTTGGCCGACTGGGTTCTGGTGTCAGATTTGCTTCCCAGAAAAGCCAGCAAAAAAATAACGGACAAAATAAAATCCATACGTTTGTTTATAAACAAAAACGGCGAGTTTGGAACGGTTTTGATCTTTATGATCATTATTACCTTCATGCTATCTATAGACACTTATTTTCAACTGATGCGTTACGCCGAATGGAAAGATAGAGAACCCGAATATTGGTATAGCCCTAAGGTCTATGAGTACCAACACGACGGAGTGGATTATGTGATCGCCGAAACCCGGTATGGGCTTGGCATTTGTCCAAAATCTTCCTGGAAAGGCGTGCGCATTACTGTGACCAATACAGTGGAGAATTTGCCGCTGCCAGAAATTGCCCTTGAAGAATATCAACCCAAGGAAGCCAATGAATAAATTATGGCATGAACCTGATGAACCGGAAGACTCGGGTGATCCCGATGAATGGTTCCGTATGGAAGCACAAAGGGATGCGGAGCCTCCTGACATCAATGAAATAGAGAAAGTGATGCTTGAATCGGCAGGCTGGGGAAATGCAGACGCACAATTCGAGCTGGGGACCTTTTATTACTATAGCGAAAAGCACGACCCCATAAAATCTAAGGAATGGCTTCTCAAAGCGGCTAAGCAGGATTTTGCACAGGCCCAACATGCGCTTTGGCGAATGCATGACTGGGGGGCCGAGGGATCATTGAGTTTCAAGGAAGCACTCAGGTGGCTTCGCAGGGCGGCCGAATTGAATTTGGCCGATGCACAATTTGAACTGGGCGGATTGTATGGGTTTGGCAGAGAAGACATCGGACGGGACATAAACGAAGCGGTAAAATGGCTTCGCAGGGCGGCTGAGCAGGGCCATCCCGGGGCGCAATTTGGATTATCAAGCGTCTATTACGGGGGCGATGGCGTGGAAAAGGATTTAAAGAAAGCCATCAAGTGGCTTCGCCAATCAGCCCAAGGAGGTGACCCCTCAGCTCAATTACAACTTGGAGGGCTATATTACAGGGGCGAAGGGGTCGAACAATCCTTCGAGAAGGCCTTCGAATGGTACGAAAAATCAGCCGAACAGGGGCATCCAGAAGCACAATGTTCATTGGGTATTTTATATTACCAAGGTGAAGGAGTCAGTCAGTATCCGAAAGAGGCGGCAAAATGGTTTGGGCTCGCGGCCGAAGCGGGTGATGCTTGCGCTCAGAGCTGGTTAGCAAATTTATATTATAATGGTGAGGGAGTAGAACAGGATTCGGAACAAGCACTAATGTGGATGCACCTGTCGGCTGAGCAGGGATATGATTACGCCCAATGCGAGCTGGGTAACTATTATTATGGCCAGGAGGATTTCCAAGAGGCTGCCCAATGGTACGAAAAATCCGCCGAACAGGGAAATTGCGACGCGCAATGTGTACTAGGTGACATGTATAGCAGAGGCGAAGGGGTGAGTCGTGACGATAGGGAAGCAGGCCAATGGTATTTGAAAGCAGCCGAACAAGGTGAGGCGGTTGCCCAGCGGTCTATGGGGTTTTTTTATGCTGAAGGATGTGGGGTAGAGAAAAATTCCCAAAAGGCTTTCGAATGGTTCCAACAAGCAGCTGAAGGGGGCGATGCTTGTGCGCAAAACAAATTGGGTGAAAATTATTATGACGAGGAGCAATATACAAAAGCATTTAACTGGTACGAAAAAGCGGCTGAACAAGGGGACGCAGATGCACAATTCTTTCTCGGTATTATGTATGTCAAAGGCAGAGGCGTGACCAAAGATCGTGAGAAAGGATATAAATGGCTCAGAACAGCTGCTAATCAGGGAGATAAATTCGCCTGGCTTCATTTACCCTGCACCGAGGTTTTTCGTCGTATATTCTTTGGTAGTCCTGAAACGTGCTCCCCTGTGAATGCATCCGATCAGGTATCCGACGCTGCTTATGCGCAGAAAAAAGCGACCGTACGCATTGGTTTGCCTGATCAGCATGAAGGAGCACCTGAAGCGTTGCCTGTACCTGCGCCAGGAGCGGCGCCTGTGCCTGCACCGGGAGGGGCACTCTATCCAGGCGAGATTCATTTTGAACAAATTCCAACCTTATCACACATAGATGTTGTTAACGAAATATGTGGAGAGAAACTAAGCCGTGAGAGTATTCGCATCGTTAGGAGCAACGAAATTTACTGGAAGCTTGTCAATGCAAAATACAGAGGTATTGAGTCATGCTTTGCTTTAACAAAAGATCCGGAAATTGAACCTCTCTTTCAATTAACAAGCGAAATAAACGATGACTATAAAATCATTCTTATGCCTCTGGATGAGAAGACCACCTGCCCAACTCCCGAACAATTCGAGCAAATGAAGGATTACTTTTTGGATGAAGGATATTTTGAAAACCTGAAAATTTGGACCGATCAGTTGAATCAAGAGACAGTCAGGTTCAATGATGACAACCTGAAAGATCTGCTAACCAAAACAAACCCTCAGGCGATGCTAACCGAGATAGATAAATGAAACCCGACGAAACACAAATTTGGAAAGATAGAAGAAGCAAGAAAAGAGACTTCGGAAAAAGTCATGGCTGTAATTGGCGATTAATAAAGATTCTCTTCAAAATCAATCTTGTGGGTTATGTAATTATATTAGTGCTAGAGCAGACTGGCCTTTTGCCAACAGGGTATACAGGGGGAACAGGCAGCATGAACGGAACGTTCCTGTTTTGCTTTATGGTTTTTCTCTATTGGCTTCTCAGAAACAAAGTAGACAGATATTTATTTTAAAGATATAGCACGATTTAATTATGACCGAAGAACAACAGGCCATTGTTTCGCGATACAATCGATACTATCGCGAGAAAGAAGAGATAGAAAGTTACAATAGGTGGAGAAGTATTATATTTTGGACTGTTTATATAGGGGGCGGGATATTTGTTATTCCTCCTATGTATTTCTTTTTTGTGTTTGGGGCTTTTATATGGGCTGGGGTCGTGGAATTGATAATGATTAAAACATATGGCCCTTGGAAGGACGAACCAGAACCGTATCGGTAATAAAAAGATGAGGATATAAATTATGAGAGGTGAAGTACAAGTATGTGACTTTGTATTTCTGCTATACAGTATTTAACCCAATCGTCTAAATTTACAAACTCAAGACCATGCCGATGACTCCGCCTACAGCGATAACTCCGCCTATTAGTGAGCGCAGCGTGGGCTTTTCCTCTTTCATGGCGATGGACATGGGGATCACTACTAGTGGCGTGATCGCGACAATGGGGAGAACTACGCCGGTGGAATTGCCTAGAAGTGCCCATTGATAGCAGGTTACCCCAAGGGCCGGGCCGGCTAGGCCTGTGGCGAGCAGCCACGGTGCCCCCTTGCGCCAATTATTGGTGTCGTCTCCACGTGTTAGCCCCGCTAGGGGGGATTCAGGCTGTTTTTTGAGCCACGCTCGTAGCAACAACAGAAATACGCCTGAGAAGATCATGCCCCCAATCATCCGCTGCACAGCTACAATAATGCCCGCATGGAAACCATCCAGGGGCAGCATTTCTGTAGTAGCAGCAAATTTATAAATGTAACGGCTAAGAACCCCTGCACCAAAACCCTGTCCAAGTGCAGCAATGAGACCCCAACCAATTCCCTTTATTAAATCCTGTTTTTCCAGCTTAGGATTCTCTTTTGGAGCTAGCGCCACGGCTACTCCGCCGAGAATGATCATGGCACATAGGATTTGGAGTGCAGTCATGGTGGTGCCCAGCCAGAAATATTCCACAGTGGCCGCTACGGGTACTGACACGCAGTGGACAATCAGGGTGGTTAGCCGCGATCCAATCAAAGGAAATGCGCGGAAGAGGGCAATATCGCCCACGCCAAACCCGATAGCTCCACTGAGCAAAAAAAGACCAAATACTTTTGGGTTCCAATAACCTGTGAGTACGGGTCCGAAAGAGAGGGCGACAGTAATCATGAGGAGCGGCGCGAAAATGAGCCGCGCAAAGTTGGCCTCAGTGCCGCCTAGATGCTCAGTGGTTTTGCGCGCCGATACGGCGGAAGCCGAAAAGAACACCGTGCAGAGTAGGGCCGCGAACATGGCTGCAAAGGGGTACGGTGGTCTTGCGGATTTGTCACGACCTGTTTAAGAGGCAGGATTTCAAATTTCCTCGTATTCTTCCACCGTGATGTCTGCCACCACATCGCCTGTGTGTTTCGTTTCCAAGGGTTCAAACAATAATAAATGGGTTTCTTCTTTTGCAGTCGGTTTATGTTCAACGCCCCTTGGAACCGTGTAAAACTCACCTGGGTTTACGACAACAGTCTTATCTTCCAGTTCAAGGATTAGTTGCCCTTTTATAACCATAAATAATTCATCTTGATCATCATGTTTATGGAAGACGAATTCACCCTTTAATTTTGCCAGAATGACTTGTTGACCATTCAATTTTTCAATTCTTTTCGGGGATAAGTGATCCGAAAAGAGACTAAATTTTTCCTCAATATTAATTACTTCGTTCACTTCGATGCCTTTTAGAAAAATACTTTACTCCTCTATTCCGTCATAGGGCAAGTAGACAAGTCGAAGCGCCAAAGGGCTTTTGCGGTTGCGCCCGTTCAATTGCCCGTTACCATGCAGTCCGATGAAGCGCGCGATTGTTATTTTAACTTGGGTGATGGTTTTCAATTCAGATTTATTGGCTGCAGATGGAGATGAGGCCCAAAAGCTGTATGAAAAAGCTCAAGGAGCTGCCCGTGCCGGAGATCATGCCAAGGCAGTGGAAGGATATACCAGCTTGCTGGCACTGAAGTTGGATAAGAAGGTTGTCGCAGGAATTTATCAGGAACGTGGTGAGGCGCATTTTAAAATGGCGAAGATCAAGGAATCGATTTCGGATTTTGATGCATATTTGAAAGTGAACCCTGAACGTGATCCCCATCATTGGATGCGGGGGATCAGTTATTATTATGCCGATGAATTCAAGAAGGGGTACGAGCAGTTTGAAAGACATCAGACCGTCAACAGCAACGATGTGGAAAATGCCGTGTGGCATTACCTTTGCCTCGCGCGCGCCAAGGGGGTTGAGGAAGCCAGGAAAAAGCTGATCCCGATTATCGGCGATGGGCGTATCCCCATGATGGAAGTGCACGCACTTTTTGGAGGTAAAAGTACGCCTGAAAAGGTGCTGGCCAAGGCAAGGGCAGGGGATGTGAAAGGAGCCCGACTTGAGCGACAACTATTTTACGCGCACCTCTATTTAGGTATTTGGTATGAAACCAATAAAGAATTTAAATTGCGGGACCAATACATCGCCCTCGCTGCCGCAGTTGCAGACAAACACGGTTATATGGGCGATGTGGCCCGGGTTCATGCCGAGCTAAATAAGATAAAGGTTTCCAAGAGTCAAAAGTAGCTGGCTCTGTGAATAGCTTCGTATTGTGAGGGCTTGAGCGGGCACCTAGGCTTCTACTTGGTGCGAGGAGGTTTATTCATTAAGATTGGCGCTATTGCTGTGGGTGCAGTTGTGTCCATTCAGCTTCAGGCTCAGTCCCGTCCGGAAGCTCCTAAACCGGTTCCTTTCCCAAAAGTAGAGCAGCAAGAGCTTTTCCTGCAAGCTATTGACGCATTGGATGCCGGGAAAACCAATTCCATGGTGAAACTTCTGGATCGTGCCGTGCAGTTGGATCCGACCAACCCATTCGCTTATGTCAAGCGCGCACAGCTATTTGATTTAATCGGTAACAACGCACGTGCGGTTCAGGATTACAGTACGGCCTTGGGTTACAACCCCACTTTTGCAGATCTTTATCAACTGCGGGGCTGTAGCTACTTCAAGATGGGTAACGTA
>CAJWKQ010000042.1 GCA_913041895.1 uncultured Verrucomicrobiales bacterium | reverse complement strand
AGGATTGGTAGCCGCCCTGCGGTAAACTCCGGTTTATCTCAAGGGCGGCTTTTTTTGTGGGTTATCGGGCATGAGTGAATCTAGGAACAAACTTGATTGTCTGGTTTTAGATAAGCTAAGCGAATTGCAAAAAGAGGTTCGCAGGCTATTTGGGGTTACCGTTAATCCAGAGATTGCCTTTGACCTAAGAGGGCAAGCCGCCGGACAGGCAAATTATCCGAAAAACAAGATTCGGTTTAATCGTGATTTACTGGAGAAATATACTGATGAATTTGTCAGCCAAACGGTACCCCATGAATTCGCTCATCTGGTTGCGTATACCAAATTCGGTCGACGAATTAAGCCTCATGGAGCAGAGTGGCAATCAGTAATGGTCGCTTTGGGAGTTAAGCCCGTCAGGACCCATAGCTTTGAGGTTATGCCTTCAAGACGGTTGAAACGGTTTCTTTATAAATGTAACTGCCCCGGTTTACTCCATGAGCTGAGCACTATCCGACACAATCGTATTCAACGAGGTATATTGTACATCTGCAAAAAATGTGGGAAAGCGCTTCGGCAAAAACTCCGCACATTTTAGGCCAACTTTCGGATTAGTAGTGGAAACGAGAAGCTTGCGCTTATTGAGGGATGTCTGGTTTTTCCGGGGCAGGTACCGGTTGGTCGTCTAAAGGACTGGTCTCATCATCCTCACCGCCTGAGCAGGCCATGAGAAAGCTCAGCATCATAATTGCCACAATTGATTGTAGGATAGGGCTCTTCATTTGCCTGACATGGTGGGGGGTGAAGGCAGTTTTGTTGGGGTCTTCCACTCCTTGTGCCAGTGCAACGTCCACAAGTCAGGTAAAGAAACTTCTTCAACATGTGAGTCGTTGAAGACTACGCAAATGCGACCGTCATGTCGGTCGACGCAAAACCGGGCCATGCTAGAGTTGTTACCCCCTTTATATGACGTTGGAGGTTTGTTGTTCTCCATCGGCCAGCCATCTACCCAAAGCGAGTCTGCCAATAACGGGGCCTTGGACGGATTCCCTTCTTCAGGGGATTGATAGGTTTTGTCCCAGTGTTTGTTGCCTGAGTTATACATATCAAAGTGGTTCCACCCGTTAAACCCATAGCTGCCATTGACCCGTTTCCCATTGAAAACGGAGGGGACGTTGTTCCATCCCTTCCAGCAGAGCTGATTACTTCCCCATTGAACACGGTTGCCATGTCTGGTGACTGTGGCCGGACTGATCATGATTTTATGGGCGTCCCCTGAATATTTAAAAACTTTGTGATACCAAAAATTATTATTCCAATTGGCACCGGCGGTATGCCCCGGATCTCCTGCGCGGTTTCTGTAGCCGGGGTTGTAGCCCCCGTTATCGGTAGTCCACATATAAAGAGCATTCTGAACCTGTTTCAGGTTGTTTTTACTCTTCATTTTGTGGGATTTTCTTTTGGCCTTGGCGAGGGTGGGTAGCAACATGGCCGCTAGGATGCCAATAATGGCAATTACCACTAATAGTTCGATGAGCGTAAAGCCTTTCTTGGTTTGGGAGCGAGTTTTCATATTTTCAGGATATCTAGTTTCCGACGGGAGGTATTAGCAGTATATATGCCACTACAAAATAACCACATATCATTATTATATTAAAAAGCTTCGCTAGCAAGTGCGTTATTTTTTGCTGAAAGTTGTAATTATCACGCATTCGGATTAAGTGTAGCTTGATCGTTGCTCATTAGTCTTCAGGGAAGCTTGGACGGGAATGTTATTCCTTGGAGTCTTCATTTTTGCCTCTACGTTCTTGTGCGCGCTTACGGGCTTGGGACAGGGCGTCAAAAGTTGTCCCGGCGTCAGGAGTTTGAGGTGGGAGAACTGGCGGTTGGTTTCCTTCATCCTGATCCAGCATCGGAGGGGCAATAACTGGAGGGACATCTTCTGTTTTGGCAGACTTTTTACGCCGTCTGCGTGTTGGAAGAGTGAAAGGGGTTGCTTCGGCTTCGCCGGTGGCTGAGCCTGCTTGGGTGAGGCTCTTTTTATCTCTCAGGGTGGTTTGCCCTGGGTCAGTTTCTGTGTTTGAGGATGTACGCTTCTTGAATTCAAAGAAACCTGTTCGGCGTTGAAATACCTCCAGAAGAAACAATATCAGTCCGGTCAAAACCAGCCACAATGAGAGGGGTACGAAGCGTGGTTGCCGCGGAATGGCTGACCAGATATCCATCAGATTGATTCGTTCACGCCCGCCGGTGGTTCTACTAATGGATGCCAGTGCGTTGCGACCACGGTCAGGCTTATCTGGTGCAAATTCCGGAGAGTAGGGTAGACACACTGGCGGTAAGCTTTGACTGATGTTGGTGGCGATATTGACTGAGGTTCGGATGGTTTCCTCGCCTTCCAAGGGGATGGAGCTTTCCAATACATCGGCTGTCTTCCAGTTCATTACAAGGCCATCTTTTTGGAGGGGTTTGCCGGCGCTCTCACGCAAAAGATTCAGGCGTGGGAGTTCGGAAAATAATTCCCCCTGACGGTCAGGATCCAGATGTAACTGAACAAAACAAACCCCTTCACGAACTTCCTGTGTGAGGAGCATTCGGTCTGGTAATTCCGATTGTTGACCTGCTGCCCAGCCAGAGAGGGTGGCATAAAAATCACCGGCTTGTTCCCAGTATGCAAAATCACCGGCATAAGTACCGTCCGCTTCCCCCATGAAACAACTTGCCCGCCCGTTTCCGGCTTGCCAGAAAGCTACGATAGGAGCTCGGTAAGTGTCCTTGGTAAGCATGCCCACACTGGCCTTTTCTTTTAGATAGGTGAGGTTATAACCGCCTATTGGAGGTGGGTTCCAAGATGCCGGAGCTCCCAGGGTATTTAGCGCGCCTGCCAGCTCAATTGCAGCGGGTTCTTTGATGAATGTGTTGCGGGCAACTGCAAAAGTGTCTTGGGCGAAAATTCTTGGGATTTCCTTAGGGCGGTCTGTGAAGTAAATATTTCCTTCGCCACGTTTAGCAATGTCCTCCAGTAATCGTGCGTCGACATCCTTCTTGGTGCCGAGACCGATAACGCTGATGGACATACCCGCCTTTCGCATGTCCGCAATTAGATTCATATAATCGCCGGGTTCCTCAGAGTCCTGTGCATCAGAAAATAGAATTACATGTCGATTGGCAGCCTTAGCTGTAAGGAGCATTTTTGAAGCGGCCTTGAGTGCCTCATACACGAAAATACCCCCACCCATCGATTCGATTTTTAATATCTTATTCCGGAATAGAGCGTTTTGTTGTTGTTCGGCAGAGGCTAGATTGAGAACCGTATGAGGCGAACTATCAACGGCAATGACACCGAATTCGTCTGTAGGAGAAAGCAAGTCCAGAACCTGTACGGTGCCTATATTGGCTAAATCCATTTTAGTTTTACCACCCGCCACCGGCATGCTCATCGACCCTGACCGATCAAGGACAACGACAATGGCTGTTTGCAGTTTTCTTATTTCATTACGGCGTTCCATGGATACGGGCAGCACCTTTTCCAAGGGTGAACCGTAATACCCACCTGGAGCGTATGATTTTTCGCCGCCAGTCATCATTAGGCCTCCACCTGTTTCTTCAACCCAGGCAGCAAGTGTCTCCATGCCGTCTTGGCCAATGTCTCCGGCCATTACGTTTTCCAGTACCACTGCTGACCAA
Source organism: uncultured Verrucomicrobiales bacterium (assembly GCA_913041895.1). Lineage (GTDB taxonomy): Bacteria > Verrucomicrobiota > Verrucomicrobiia > Limisphaerales > UBA1100 > UBA1100. Next base: position 15,666 of record CAJWKQ010000042.1, on the reverse strand, counting down.
CGAGATAGATCAGCCAATGTCCAAGGGCATTGATTTGGCTGCCGAGCGACCAATGTCATGCCACCTTTAACCATAAGCTTGGCTAGGCCTGAGTCTGCTCCAAAATTGGAGACTAAGAGGATCGGCTTGCGTCCTCGCACTTCCACCAATACTCGGGCGGTATTGTTTTCAGGGAAAGCATCTCCCATGGAAGTGGTGGAATTTGTGTCAGCCCCCGAAGGAGAATGCAGGGTTAGTCGGTAGGCGGCGTTTCCTGAAAGCTTAGCGCGATCGCGAAAAAGCAGGCGCGAAAGTCCACGCGATACAGGTCTCTGGCCGGTGCTTAACACTTCTCCGTGTTTTGTAAGTGTGTATCCGATTGATTGTTTGCGAGGTGAATAGACCCAACCACTAATCATGAAGGCCTGCCCGGGTAAAACACTTGCGGGCACTTGTAGATCGCGGATGGCCAAGTCCTCTGCACGTGGGCGACTTAACCATCGGTGGTCAATGGCCACCCCGCGTCCTGCAGCTCGGGAGGTAACCGCACTTGGGTCACGTCCGGTCCAATGGCCATCAGACACAATAAGGACGCGTCCGGGCTGATCTGGAGGGATTAAAGACAATGCCGCCTCCAAGCCATCAGTTAACCGGGAGTGTTGTTGGTCAGCGTTAGAGAAAAAAGACTCAGTACTGCGATCACTTGGGGGTTGTTCGATATTAACCCGTTCTCCGAAGCTGATTACCGCCAGTCGATCTTCAAGGTCCATTTCTGAGTGGAGCGTCTTAATCACCTCCAGCTGTTCGTCGGCAGCCTTATGTGGCATGGATTCACTTCGATCCACCAAAACCACAACGGTTCCTTGTTGATCCTTGAATTTCATTGCGGGTTGAGCCATGGCCAGCACCAGCAATAGAAGGATAATGAGCCGCAAGATATTCAGCCCACGGGTGGGTAGGCGCCAGACATAAAGACCTGCAGTTAGAGGGATTAATAGAAGTAGCCATATGGGTGAGAAAAAGATCATACTCTTCCTCCTTGTCTGGCAATGCAGAATACATGCCATACCATAAATGTAAGCGCCAGCAGGACCAGATAGGGAAGGATGCTGGCATATTCCATTCGTATTTCATTTTCGGTACCCCATTGGCCCCATTGTCCGGTAGCTGCGCGCGACAGGTCTGATTCCTTCCCGGCCAGAAAATTAACTGCAAAAGTTTCGCTTAGAAGGTTGGTGCCTGATCCAGAACTGACCTCATAAATTCCTGGCAGACTCACCGGTAAGCGGATTTCATCACCGGGTGCATCGATTTGTTGGGTTTTTCCGTTAGGGGATTTAAGGGCGATTTCTTCACCTGCTTGTCGATAAGGCACATCGCTACCCAACCGATGGTTGGTCTCTCGCAAACCGGGTTGGGATTGAGTTCGCCAATCCAATAGATTCCAGAAAAGAGCTGGCCAATGATGAGTGGTATGCAAGGTGGAGTGGTTGGGGATATAACGCAGAGAGATCTGCTGGCGTCCATCGGTTTCGGGACGGTGGGTCAGAAGAGGGGTATTGCCCGCAGTAATGACCGGTCGATAGCCAGGAGCATTCGTTGCTCCGGGATGAGCGCCCCACACAATGCCCGGCAGGGAGAGTCCACGGGTTAGAGGATGGTTGGCATCGATTACAAATGGTCCAGTAAATCGTTCGGGCTCTTTTGGTGCAGGCAGCCATCGTAGTCCCCAAACATCTTTACCTCCTGGAACTGAATCAGATTGGTGGATGACCAGTTCGGGCGGAGTGTTAACCGGAGCTCGTAATCCTGTGGATTGCAGGCTTTCGGAGATCAGTTCGTTGAGTTCTTCATTTTCAACACTGATGCGCACACGGACTTGAGGCCTCTTTGGGGGTAGAAGATTGACCTGATTATCTCCCGTTAGCGCGTCAGGTCCGAGAATTGCTTTTAGACCGGGAGTATCTGCTGGCAGCGGGAGCGTCAGTCTGCGGGTTCGGTTGGTTTCTAGAGTGAGAGTTTGTTGATACAGTACATTGGTACCCGCAGTTATTTGAAGGGTATTGGTTCCGATGGTTGCCGAGGGATTGGCAATTTCGAGTAATACTCTGTCCTCGTCACCATTAACTGTGCGTGCAGCATTGATGAAAGCAAAGTTGATTCGTGGTGTGCCCAACGACACCCACATGAGTCGTCCCTTGGAAGGCGGTCTTTCCGGAGCTTCATCAGTTAGTACCAGTAAGTCAGCTTCCTGATGGCCAATGGCACGAGCCAGCCCAAGGGCTCCATCAAGTTTTGCATCAGGGGATTGGCAGGTCCAAAGTTCAAACTGTGTCTCGAGTTCCTTCCAGTGCTTGACTTTGTCGCCCAGCAAGCGCGGTGTACTGCCTGCAGCAATCAATTGATAGGATCGAAAGCTCCTTTCTTGGGTGATTTCCCGTATTTTTTCCAAGGCCATATCCCGAGGGCGTTCTCCCTCAGGACCTGCGAGCATGGATTGCGAGTCATCGAGTACAACGATCAAGGGCCGTGTGGTATGTGGAACCTGCCAACGTGGGCCGGTAGCCGCCAGAATTAAGAGGGTCAAAACGATGAGCTCCAGAAAAAAGACCAGTGGCCACTTGGGCTTTTCCACTCTGCGACCGCCCTCACGGGATTCCTGATGAATTTGCCAAAGGAGTAAGCTGGAGACCTGCTGGCGCCGGAAGCGGTGTCTCAAAAAATAAATAGCCGCCAAAGTGGGTAGGGTGATGGCTGCGATCCAGGCCAGAGGATAGGTAAAGGCGGGCATTAGGCAGGTTCCAGGGCGCTGTTTTCCTCAAGGCTACGGACAGCCGCTTCTGCGTTGCCTGCAATGACGGTGACCAGTTTGGCTCCTGTTTGCCTGGCGGCATCGTCCCAGCTTTGTTGCAGTCGCCGAAGGGTCTTCCGGTAGTTTTCCTGAATGGTAGTGTCGATATAGAGTGAAAGGGTTTCACCTGTTTCTGAATCCTCCAATCGTACGTTGCCTGGGCGAGGGGGTTCGAGATCTTCCGGAGCCAGGAGTTGAACTAAGATCACCGAAGCAGCACCTTCGGTCAGCTTGCGAAGAGTGGGCAATGGGTTTCCTGGCCAGAAAAGATCACTGAGGACCACACGTATACCTTGGCGGCGGAGTCTAGGAGGCAGCAAGCTGTAGGCTTCTTCAAAAGGGATGGAGTTTCCTAGAGGGATGTCCCCCCAGGTTGAAGGAGGTTGACTGTCATTGGCCACCCGCTGGAAACCTTCGCCGGTCATCCAAACAGATTGGGAGCAACGTGCGTTTCCGGCTGCAATGGCAAAAATTGCAGCTAGTTGATGCAACGTTTCGGCCTTCGGCGAATCAGTTAAAGCCATTGAGCCAGAAGTGTCCAAGATTAGATCGAGGTGAGGCTGCACCTCCTCGCGAAAAAGCTTTACGGTGAGTTGGTCGGTACGGGCATAGGCGTTCCAGTCTATATGCCGCAAGTCATCTCCAGGTTGGTAGTCGCGGTAGTCCTGAAAATCGACAGAACTACCCGAACGCCGCCCCAGTTGTTCTCCGCGTTGACCTGCCAGAGTTGCCTGAGGGAGTGTCAATGCGTAGCGCAGGCCTAGCTGTTCACCCGCTATTAACGATGGGCGGTAGGTTGTTATCTTCGCCGGCATGGGTGAGTTCTATAGTTGGTTTGTCGGTTGAGCGTTGGTAGGGTTTGAATTGTTTTAACTGTTGGATGATCCACTTTGTGTTTAATAACATTGCAACAACAATTAGGAAGATGGCTGATCCAAAATGGACCCACAGGCCAAAATTTCGTTCGTGTTCATCGTACACATTCATAATCATGAAAACGTTCAGTGGTATTCCAGGTATCAGGAAACCTTCATCAATCATATCCTGTTTTAAAATGAAATAGATAATGATGAAGAAAAGAAATGGCAGTATAATTAAAAGGGTGAAAAAAAGACTGGCTAGCATTGGACTCCGTTTTGGGAGAAATGTGCGATGTATCCACAGTCCTAAAAGTGCGTAGGCAAAACTATAGAGCACAAACAAACTGGGCCCGAGATAAAGAAGGGGAAGATCCTCATAATCTATCAGCGTTGACGATTGAAATTCGTTCCAGAGGGCGTTAAAGCCCAGTATGCTGAGAATGGTGAGTGCCCATAACCCCATTAGCCAGAGGAGGCAGGAAAATGTTCCATTAAAGAAAAAGAAGGATAGAAAACGAGAAACAAGGTTTGAGGGGATTTCACGTTGAACACGTATGCTTAAGTCATCGCGTCCACCGATCCCAAAGAGAAAACCTAGGATTATTAGACAGGGCATGGTGATAATGATGGGGAAAATAAATTCCTCTTCGTTGGTGAACCAGCCCCAGAGGAAAAATTGCAAGGCGATCGCCGCACAAAGAAAAGTAATGTAGATGCGTAGAGAGAAAGATCGGTTTGCTGAGGATGGAGTGATGAAGGCAACGGCCGTGAAGTAGAAGAGCCCCGCAATCAGGAAGGCATCCAGTGTAAAAGTAATCATGATGGGTAGGGCTTCAGTCCAAAAAGAACTCATCCCAAATAAGCTGGTAATGGCGCTACTGGCTACTGCTCCTATTACAAAGTAAATCGCTGTAAAAATTGCATTCCCGCCGACGGTGAGAGCCAGCAGGATTTTCATCACAATGTGCAAAGGTGAAAGTGCCAGAACAATTGCGCCCATCGTAAGGAGCACATTCATAATAAAAGTCAGCAAAACAGCGATCGCGATTGTAGGAAGGTCGATACCTCGTAAAAGGTAGCTAAACACCAGAAATGGAACTGCTGCTGAGTAAAAAAGAATGATTAAGTAAGTACTGCTTAGTATTTTTCCCCTGATAATCTGCCCCGGTGTCATGGTGGTGATATACTGCAGGTCGGCATTGATAGAAATACGCTCCATTAGAGTGCGAATACCTACATAAATAGGGATAAAGATATAGGCAGCCAACAGGGCGGCGACACCGATGGCTGCAAAGATGGACGGGCCGAGATATCCGCTGATGCGATCTTCAACTTCACTGAAGATGACAAATCCTAATGAGATGAAATAAAACACCGCAAGCATCAAGAGCAATGTTCCGGTCACCGTCCAGTTGCGCGCGGCTTGCCTCAAATCCTTTACCCAAACCGGATTGGTATCAAAATACTGAAAATGATCTAAAGTAGTTCGCTTGTCAGGTGTTTCACTCATTGCACCTTCCCTTCGGTGATGTCCATAAAGATATCCTCCAAGTTAGTCTTGGTCTGTCGGAACTCCACAATACGGTGGTCTTTCTGGATAAGGAGATTCAATATCTCAAAGGCGTTTTCTTCGGCGCCCCCCACTTCGAAAAGAAACTCGTTGCCGGCCTGACGAGGCTGGTCGATATGCGGCATTTGTAATAAATCCCGCAAGAGATGATCTGGATCACTCATGCTACGAAGAGCATAGGTCAGTTTTTGCTCACGTTTGGAAACTATTTCTTCGGTTTGTCCGGCTTCAAGGATTTTGCCTTGTTCGATGATGACAGCGCCATGACAGATTTCGGTAAGTTCGGCGAGGATATGTGAACTGATAAAAATGGCTTTGCCTTGGTCGGCCAAAAGCGAAAGGAGTTCACGCAGCTCAATGCGTGCGCGAGGGTCCAATCCGGCTGCGGGTTCATCCAATATCAATATTTCGGGATCACTTACCAGTGCGCGGGCCAGGCTAACACGTTGCTTCATCCCCTTGGAGAGTGCGCGCAGTTGTTTATTGGCAATGCCGGTTACATTGGTAAATTCTTCAACGCTATTCACTGCCTGTTCACGTTCCTCACCTTTTAATCCGTAAGCGCGGGCAAAAAAATCAATATAATCATCTACTGTAGTATCCCAGTAGGCACGCAGTTCGTCAGGAACAAATCCAACCAGGTGCCTAGCTCGTTCTGGTTCTTCCACTACCGAGATGTTATCCAGACGGACATCGCCAGAGGTAGGTTCATCCAGCGTGGCCATTATTCGCATGGTCGTTGTTTTGCCAGCTCCATTGGGTCCGACAAACCCAAAAATCTGTCCGCTTTCAAACTGGAACGACACATCATTTACGGCAATTGTTTGTCCGAATTCCCGACGCAAATTTTCTACGATGATTTTCATGGCAAATCCTCGGGTTGTGCAAGAATGCCGATGATGTGCCCAGAGGTTTGATGTCGGCTGTTGCGTCCTTTTAAGGGGTTCTCAAGAAAAGGCGAGGGCTCAGACAATTGCGCCCAATAACAGTTGGGTGGGACTTTCTCGGGCGAAATTGTATCCACCGAATCCTGATCTGCGAGGTCCACTATTTGTATGGCCAAAGACGCGGCTGAGCTGTCTTTGCTGGTTTTTGATTTTAGTCCACCTGCAACTGGTTTGAGTAGTGTGTTTTTGCCAGGTCCGATTTCTGTTCCTTCATATAACTTTCCTTCGGGGCTGGATAGATAAAGACGAGTAATTCGGCAGCCCAAGCCGTTGATAATCTCAGGTTCGGCGCCAGACCAATCGACCTGAAGGCGCTCCTCTCTGTGTTCGCTCTTACGCACGGCGAAATGGGCCGGTACTCGTGATCCAATCCATTTTCCGGTGAGTCGTTGTTCACCGCCTGCGCTCCATTCTACCTTTCTGTTGGAGCCGCTATCACGTTGGCGGCTTCCGCCAAATAGGCTAGGTTCACGCCACTGGAAAAGGGGGGTGATTTCGGTTTGTCCACTGAAGGACAGTTTGCTTGGAGCAACGGGGGCATATACTGCAATGGCGCCAAGAGTTGTGGCTTCCTGTTCAATCTGATTGAGCAAGGTGAGTGACTGTGTCTTGAGTCGTGGAGTGAATCCTTCACTGAAGAATGAAACAACAAAAACCACTGCACTGGTGGCAAAAGAGATGACCGGCAAGGTCCATAGAAACCAAGCCCGCTTTCCTTTATTGTTAAGGACAAGCAGATTAACAGGGCCGGCTAATAACACGAAAAAAGTCAATACAATGATAATTAGGCGCACTGGGGTACGTGCTTCACCAATGACAGGGAAGTATGAGTTGAAATCACGGTCATTGTGGTTCCAAGTATGATGCAGTGCATCAACTCCTTTCTGTAGGCCTCCAAAAATTGGAATCGTTCCTTGATTGTTTTCCAGATCGTCGGCTCCAAGCCATACGGCTATTTCCTTGAAAGTATTTTCAGAATCGGAGTCGTATTCTTTAACCTCTCCCATTCCGATGTTTCTCAAGGCTTCATCATCTGGTTCTTCCCAGCCAGAAGGAGGGGTGTAGCCAGACCCGATTATTGCCAGTTTTCCGCCGCATAAAACCCATCGGCCGATGGCACTTCGTATATCGCTAGGTGCCCGATTCCATTCTGTCCCCCTTAAAATGATCATGTCGTAGCAGCTATAGGCAAGCCAATGGCGGGGCCATTTTGGTAAGTCTTCACCCGACGAAAGGAACTCGGCATGTACATCTGAATGAGGTGTTCCATGGCCATGATAGTGATGGGTTCCGCCTCCCTTAGGAGCATATGCTTTAATGGCATTTTCCATTGTCGTTTGATTGATGCTTCGACTAAGGAACACAACTCGAGGCCGATGAAGTCCACAGTTTAATATTTCGGACATTCGCAAGGCAATGCCTCTGGGAATGGATCGCTGTTGGCCTTCACATGTAATTTTAACTTCCTCGTGCCAACCCATTGGTAGTGGGGGTTGCAGAATGGTCACGGTTTGCGATCCTGGGGAAATGGTGAAAGAGCGGGTGATATTCCTTATATTAAAATCCTCAGAAGAACTTCCGCGGGAAGGTAAGGTGAAAGTGACCCGCTTTTTCTCACTCGCAGAATTATGCACAGTAAATCGGTGGGCGGTATATCCGTGGTAAATACCTGAATTAACGGGATGACTTTCTATATGGAGTTTGAGTTTGGAAAAAGTTGCGGCACCCCCCGACGCTCCCGCATACAACGACCCTGCCCACATCAGGGAAATCCAGATGACTGCCCCAAACCTCATGCGTTTTGCAAGGACACGTCGGCAGGAAGGTCAAGGCCGGTTTCATCCAACTGATCCAATAAATCCCCGAGGACTGTGCTCGTATCCATCCGGTCGAAACGCGCTTGGTAATTCAGGATCAGACGATGGTTCATTACAGGCTTTGCCACTGCGGCTACATCTTCAAAGCCGACTGTAGGTCTTCCATCAATCAGTGCATGGGCGCGTGCTGCCTCTCCCATCGCAATGGCCGCACGTGGTGAAGTGCCATATTGGACATATTTTTTAACGCTTTCGGTTGCCTCGGCATTATCCGGATGAGTGGCTGCTACAAGACGCGCAATATACCCCGCTACTGGCTTGGGAAGAAAGATACGTTCCATTACGGAGAAGAGATATGTGAGATCATCTTTGCTGGCTTGCCACGAAGGAGTGGGTAAATCCCCTTGCCGTCTCTCAGTGATAATACGCTGCAAAACCTCTGCATCAACCGAATCAAAAAGTACGCGGAAAAGAAATCTGTCTAATTGTGCTTCGGGTAAAGGGTAGGTTCCTTCCATCTCAATAGGGTTTTGGCTGGCAATGACAAAGAATGGATCGGGTAGTTCGCGGGTTTGGCCGCGTAGAGTGACAGATCGTTCCTGCATCGTTTCGAGCATGGCACTCTGGGTTTTCGGGGAGGCTCGGTTAATTTCATCGGCCAGTAGAATATTGGTAAACACCGGTCCAGGTTCGAAAATCATTTCCCTTTGGCCGGAGTCTGTTTGTTGCAGGATATGAGTGCCAAGAACATCGCCAGGCATTAGGTCAGGGGTAAACTGAACACGATTAAAATCCAACTGGAGGATGTTTCCAATAGTGCGAACAAGCGCCGTTTTGCCTAGTCCCGGCAAGCCTTCCAGAAGAATGTGTCCACGACTTAGCAGCCCGATGACGACCAGCCGGTGCAGCGATTCACGTCCCAGCAGGCATCGATCCATTTGTTCACATATACGGTGGGTGATTTCAGTAGCTGGCTCCAGTTCGGCTGGCTTAAGAAGTGCAGAGGATTCAGTCATAGCTTGATATGCAAACCCTAGCTTTTTAGACTAGTTTCGGCACGAAAAAACGGTTTATTCCGTTTTATTAACTGGCTTGGCGCTTGGGCGTTGAAAGAAGCGTTTTACAGCTCCACGGTGGCGCGGAAGGACAGGGGCACTCAGGGCGTTTCCACCTCCACTTTGGGCGGTGTTCAATGCGCCTTTTCCAAGGATGGCTTCTTCACCGGTAACTTTCGGAGCGGTGATGGTTACCCCTGCAAGTTTAGCTTGGTCCAAGGGAGCGCTGAGTCCAAGTTTTTGCTCCTTAAACTCAGAGCCTTCCTCTGAAGTATTATTGCCATATAGAAGTGGAGCATGGCCCGGCCCACGGTTAATCCCACCGTTACCTCCCAGCTCTCCGCCAAGTTCCTCAAGCAACTCCTGAAAGTCTCCTTGATGTTGCTTGAGTAGTTCAGCTAAGGGTCCCGGATCAATGCCGCCTTGTCCTTCCTTGAATTGGTTTGCCATGTCGGGAGGGATTAGTCCTTTTTGCGCAAGTTGTTTGGCGAGATCCTTCAATTGGTCCTGATTGTTTTCCAACGCTTCAAGCAACTTCTTCAATTGTTGTGCATCTGGGCCTTCCCCTTTTGCCAGTTGTTTCATGGCTTCAGCCATAGCCTTCTGTAATTCTGGCGGAAGGTTTTCTGGATCAAGTGCTCCTTCTTTAGCCAACTGTTGCATAAGGTCACCCATTTGCTTAAGGCCTTCCTCCATAGCTTTCTGATTCTTTAAGCCTTCAGGTAGCATTTCGAGAGCTTTGCCAAGCAGAGAAGCTTCGTTGATTGCTTTTAGTTTGGATAGAGCATCTTCGGCTTCTTCCTGGGCAAGTTGCTCATTAGTGTGCAGGAGTTGATCAAGCGCCTCCCAAGTCTTGGAGGGATTGAAGCCAGATGCCTGTTCAGCTACTCGATCCAGTTCCTCTCGTTTAACCTCCGCTTCATCATTCGGTAGGATGTACTCGGATTCCAATACATCAATTTGCTCGTGCAGCTGCTCAACTTGTTGGCTGATTTCAAGAGGTGGGTCTGAAATAAGGCTGGCGTATTTTACCGGGATTAAAAGACAAGCAACGAGAAACATCGCGGCCAGTAGGTTGCCCAACCAGACACGGCCACTATTCCATTTCACTGCGGGCAGTGCTAGAGTGCCGGCTTTGGCTTCCCAAGAGCGGGTGTCCACTTCAGCAGCGGCCATTACCAGGCCTCCGGCCTGATTTTGACGGTCAAATGCAGCCCGAAGCTGTTTGGGTTCTGGCTGACGCTGACTTTCACGGTACCATGCGCTTCCAGTCAGAACGATCCATGATCCTATTAACCAGTGCCACCAGTTTGTTGGTAATTCACCCGTAAAGCGGAAGATGAGTACCATAACGCCTGATACCATCAACCACACCACACTCCACTTGAGGAGGGTGCGGTAAATCATTATTGCGTAAACTTTACGTACAAAGGATTGCAACGATGGATCAATGGAACTCATATTTTAGCATTAGCCTTCGAGTATCATGAATTACTCCATTACTGGCGAATCAACGCAATAACCTTTCTATCCTCTGAATTTATATGTCTTGGCGAGGCAGGTCAAGCCAGCTTCCATTTCCCGCGGCCCGGGCGATCGATGAGAGCGTTGGCTTCCTTGTCGCCGGGAAACTCGTATTTCTTGGGGTCCCAAATCATTTCGCGTCTTAGTTGATAGCCATGGTTGGCTAGACTACAAAGGATACTTGTGTGTGCTCCGAAAGAAACATCAGCCACCGGTCGTTTGCGACTACGAATGCAATCAATCCAGTTGCGGCGATGACTCGGTCCGATATGTGGCAAACGCCAATCGTTTGGATTGAAAGGTGAATCTACTGCGCTCTTGGGGTTGGCAGTGATTCCACGGCGGTCGACATAAAGCGTACCCTCATCTCCATAAAAGACGACGTCGTTAAACGGATCTTTGGTGCTTTCGTGAATGATTTCTAGTCCATCAGCATAGATCATTTTCAAGCCATTGGTTCCCGTCTTGGGTGGAATGATTTTTACTGGACCAGTTTCATCTATATCCATGGCCCACTTGGCGATGTCATAATGATGCGCGCCCATGTCGCTTAGTCCTCCACCGGCATATTCCCGGTAACGCCGCCACTGAGGAAAATGGCCGTGTACATTGGTAGGGCAGAGGATTGAATTAAATTCACGCATAGGTGCAGGCCCTAACCACATATCCCAGTCAATCCCCTCAGGTTTTTTCTCGGAGGGCAAATCGCAGGGAATACCAGGGGCTCCTACGCCGATTTTGATTTTGGAGACCTTGCCGACCCGGCCATTACGGACGCATTCAACTGCTTTGCGAAAGTGTCCTCCAAATTCAGTGCGTTGCTGGCTTCCAACTTGATAAACAATTCCATTTTTCCGCGCGGCCTTCAGGGTTTCCAGTGCAGCGCGAATGGTAACGGTAAGCGGTTTCTCGCAGTACACATCTTTTTTGGCTTCAGCGGCCATGATGGAAGGAATGGCATGCCAATGGTCGGGAGTGCCTATAACAACCGCATCCACGCGCTTGTCCGATAAGGTGTTACGAAAATCAACGTTCGCCTTGCAGTCATGATTGGCTCCGTATTTTTTAGCAACGCGATTGATAGCATTGTCAAGACGTGCTTTGGCCACTTCAGCCACGCTCACGACACGGCAATCTTTTTGCCCCAAGAAAAAGTTCAAATGTCCGCCGCTTTGTTTGCCGACCCCGATAAATCCAATATTGATCGTTTCACTCGGCTTATTAGCCCAAGCGTGGCTTGTGATAATGTTTGGGAGAACTGCAGTTGCTGATGCAGTTTTTAGGAAAGAACGACGTGAGACTTTCATATTGTTTGTATAGCACTTGATTTCCTATATGAGAATAATCAGTATAAAATTGTGGGGTAACGTATTACTCACTTACGCAGTATAGATGAGTGTCAGAGCGTAAAAATAATCGACCATTACTGACGGCCGGGCTTCCATTGAAGACGCTGCGGTCATTAGTAAAAATATTTTGGGCTAGTTGTTTGAATTTTGGCTTAGCTTCCAAGACAAAAGTGCCTGCATTCCGGCTGGCTGATATGATTTTGCCGTCGACAACCACGGGTGAGGCATAAAATTGAGGGGTCCGGTTTGAGCTTTGAAGGCGTTCCCGGTAAGCCTCTTTGCCGGTCTTTGCGTTGAGGCAAACAGCATAACCGCTGCGATCCATCCAGTACAGGTGGCCTTCGTGAAATACAGGGGAGGCAACATAAGGCGAATTGCGCGAAGTCCATAGTTGGGCCGATTCCTTTAACTCACCTTTCCCCCCCAATTTGACAGCTACTCCAGATTGAGGTCGACCGCCAAAGGCGTAGATTGCTCCACCTCCGGTTATAGCGCTTGGTGAAACATTTCCCCCCCTGCCAGCTCCAACATCGGTGTAAGCGTACCAGGTAATATTACCTTTCTTGGCGTCAAAACTCCAAATTTCGCCTGGAACGGCCAAAGCTAGTTCTGTTAGGTCTTTATTCTTAATCAGTGTGGGAGTGCCGTAGGCATTCTGATAAATTGAGTAAGCGTTAGGGCCCCATTCCCACGCAGTTTTTCCATCGGATTTATTCAAAGCAAAAATCTTGTGCCCTTCTTGAAGTGCATTGATGTATACGAGATTACCATCAATAATGGGGCTGCTTGAGGACCCCCATCTTTTACTGCTCGAATCTTTACCCAGATTTTTTCTCCACAATTCCTTTCCTTTAAGATCGAAGGTTGCCATGCCAGACTTCCCCAAAAAAACGTAGATTGCTTTTCCGTCTGTTGCAGGGGTGCTGGTGGCGTAACCATGTTCGGGTACGCCCATGCCACTGTAATTATCTTCAGAATGGGTCGGCTTTATATCCTTTTGCCAAATCGACTTGCCGGTCTTGGCATCCACACAAATAAGGTGCCTCATTAAGTTTGCAGGGCTGCCCCCGCGGTTACCAGTGCCGTAACCTGTGTAACAGGTTAAGTAGATGCGTTCGTTCCAAACGATTGGGCTTGAAGCTCCGTATCCTGGAAGTTTCAGTTTCCACTTTAGGTTTTTGGTTTCACTCCAATTGGTCGGGGCTTTTTCGTCGGGTGCAGATCCGTCTCCGTTGGGTCCGCGCCATTGTGGCCAGTTTGATGATGTTTGGGCGGCACTGGAGCTGAATGCGATGATTAGGGAGGTCAGTAGGAAATATTTCATAATTGCAATGGGTTGCTCTTCTTCAGTTTTAAGGACGCAATAACTCTGCGGAAAGTTGCATCATACTTCCAGAATATAATAAAGAAAGGGCGACCTAGTGGTCGCCCTTGTGATTTTTATTTAAACGTAACGCTTAAGCTTCACTACGGTTAGGGCCATTGGGTCGAGGCTGCGGACGTTCACTACCTGGTCCGCGTCCGCCTCTGGCATTGCGCCTTTCTTCAAATTTCTTGTATTGCTCCTTAGTCAGGATTCCTTTGATTTTAGCCTCGTAAGCTTTGCGGATTTTTTCTATCTCCGGAGTACGCTCTTCACGTGAGATATCACGATTGGTAAAGAGCTTTTGCATTTGGGCGCTTAATTCTTGGCGAGCTGCATTCAATTTCTTCTGTTGTTCTTCGTTAACACCCAGATCGGCAAACTGATTACTACGGCCTTCGCCTTGTCCACGTCCACCTTGTGGTCCTTGAGCCTGCATTTCTGCCAATTTCTTTTTTTGCTCATCAGTAAGGATAGCTTCAGTTTGCTTCTGGTATTTTTCGCCGAGCTCCCGGAATTTTGTCATCATGGCTTCCCGATCGCCGCCACCATTTCGAAGTTCTTCGAAAATTCCTCGCATTTCTTCCTGCCTCGCTTGAGTGATGGCTTGCATTTTTTCCTGCTGTTTTTCGGTTAAGTCCAGTGCCTCGTAAGGGTTGCGTCTGCCGAATCCGCCACCACGTCCTCCGCGGCCACCCTGACCACGTCCGCCTTGTGGTCTTTGTGCCTGCATTTCCGCCATTTTCTTCTTTTGCTCATCGGTAAGAATGGCATCGGTCTTCTTTTGATATTTTTCACGTAGTTCGGCCATCTTGGCGCCCATAGCCTGACGATCACCGCCTCCTCCTCTGAGTTCTTCAAAGAGCTTACGCATTTCTGCGCGTTGCTCTTCCTGAAGAGCAGTAATTTTTTCCTGCTGCTTTTCTGTTAAGCCTATGCCTTCGTAAGGATTACGCCTGCCAAACCCGCCTCCACCGCCAGGGCGTTGGCCTTGTCCAGGGCCTTGGCCCAATCCAGGACGTTGTCCCTGACCGGGACGTTCTTGTTCTTGGCCGGTCAAAGCAAAAGTTAGGCCACCGGTAAGGATTGCTGTTGCCAGCATATATTGGTTTCTTTTCATTTTGTGGATATTCAAAAGGGTTGTGTGATTGTATACGCAGACTTAAGGGTAAGGATACATAAAAACGCCGGTAATTCCTTGGTTTCTCCTCAGAAAGCAGACTAATCATAAAAAAGGGCGACTATCTAGTCGCCCTTAATGAATTATTTGATTTGTAGTGTCTTAAGATTCACTGCGGCCTGGTCGGCTTGGTTGTCCTTCGCGTCCACGAGGAGCCTCTGGACGGCCTTGGCCTTCCTGACCTGGGCGACGGAATCCTTCACGACTACCACCTTGTCCACCTTGACCTGGGCGACGGAACCCTTCACGACTACCACCTTGGCCTGGACGACGGAACCCTTCACGACCACCACCTTGGCCACGATCAAACTGTGGACGCATTTCTTCCTGGTCTATCTTGCCATCTTTATTTTTGTCCAATGCTGCAAGGGCTTTAGAAGCATTTTTCATTTCTTCCTGGTCTATCTTGCCATCTTTATTTTTGTCAATTGCTTCCATCAAGGGGTTGGGCGGGCGGAAACCTCCGCGTCCACCAAAGCCACCTTCACCGCCACCCGGGCGTCCTTGCCCGCCTGCTCCTGGGCGACCCTGTCCTGGTCCGCCTGGAGTGCTGCCGCCTTGTTGCCGACGGAAAAATTCCTGTGCTTGTTCGCGGCTGGGTCGTTCATTTTCGTCTAGCTGCCCGTCTCCGTTCTTGTCGAACTCTTTGAGCATTGCAGCCCGCATTGCTTCGCGGTCAAAACCACCGGGACGGCTACCGCCGGCACCGGGTCTGCCTTGTCCACGGCCACCTTCACCCGGCCGACCACCACCAACGCCAGATCTGCCTTCACCTGGGCCACCTTGGCCAGGTCGACCACCACCGGCACCTGGGCGTCTACTGACGTCCCCGCTACCACGCGGGGCAGTTCGCTCGATTTTTCAATGGGCTCTTCGTTGAACGCCACGATCACGTCGCCGGCCTTGAGCTTCGACTTCTCCGCCGGGCCATCGGGAAGCACCCGGGAGATCAAGGCGCCCGCGTCCTTCTCGAGGCCAAACTCCGCGGCCAACTCCGGCGTCACCCCCTGGATCACCACCCCAAGCCAGCCCCGGGTCACGTGCCCATCCGCACGCAGTTGCGGGAGAATCTGCTTCGCCATGTTGATCGGCACCGTGAAGCCGATGGTATTCGCCCGGGGGTTCATGGCCGTGTTGATACCGATCACCTCGCCCCGCAAGTTGAGCAGCG
>CAJWKQ010000041.1 GCA_913041895.1 uncultured Verrucomicrobiales bacterium | reverse complement strand
ATTCTATATTTTTAGCATACGATCTCGAAGAAAAACTTTCTCAATCAGCATCCTCAAAACCGGAACGGACGCCGACACCGACGCCTACTCCGGCAGTGAAAGCGACACCTGTGCCCATACTAGGGCAGGATGTGACTTGGATGGACCATTATATGTCCGGTCCGGGTTACGACACTGAGTGGGGCCAACCGAAAAAAGGGGGAATTTTCCAGTATGGAGCATCCCATCCGCTACTTGGCCACGATCCGAACTATGGCCACAGCTTTGAGGGACCTCAGTTTCTGCCTACCTACAATGCTCTTCTAAGGTACGATCCTTGGAAAGGTGTAACTGGACAAATTGAAGGTGACCTTGCTGAAACATGGGAATTACAGGATGGAGGTAGCACCGTAATTTTCAAACTGCGAGAAGGCATCAATTTCCAGAATAACCCAAACCTTCCATCTGAAATCGCATCGGTTGTATCTGGGGATAGCTTTACCTGCGAGGATGCCTGGGCCAGCCTGAATTATTCTTTGCATCCTCCAGAAGGAATCTCTCACACAGGACCTAGACAAGCGTTGGCACACTATAAAAATTCATCGTGTATTGACGAGTACACGTTCAAGGTTGAATTTCATGAAGCTCTAGCTAGAACCCTGCCTCAGTTCGCAGGAATGAAAGGTGCCCCTCATAATATGGACTACGATTTCATAGAATATATCAAGCAGGAAGGTAATGATCTTAAAAAGTTCAAGGAGCTGGTTGCAGGGGAAGCCATTCAATGGCAGTCAGGTAAATTAGAAGAAAGGTATTCACCTACAGATTTATTTGATCTATGGTCTGACCCAGAAGAAATTACTTCAGAACTACTTCAAGTTGAATCAATGGATGATAAACTTGTTCCAGAACCTATCCGGGAATGGCTCAAAGACATTTCAAATCGAATGCAATGTCCGGTTGACTATCCTTCAGTAGCAGCAATTGTGATGTGTTCAATACTTATTGGCACTCGATGTTCCATTCGTCCAAAAAGTAAAGACTCATGGCAGGTAGTACCAAACTTGTGGGGTGGCATTGTAGGCAATCCATCTGCCCTGAAAACACCTGCAATTCAGGAAGCAACAAAAATGCTGAGTAAACTTGAACATAATGCATATGAAAAATATGAAGATGACAAGATTCAATACCAGAGAGATTTACGTACCTGGGAGATCAAAAAGAAGATTATTGAAGATGAATTAAAAATTGCATTCAAATCTAAAAATAACTCCCAAGTTGAAGCTGAAGAGGTAGAGAGCAGGCTTCATGAACATGAAGAAAACCCTCCGGAAGAGCCAATTCAGAAAAGATACAGCACTAGTGACTCCACTGTTCCGAAACTACAGGAACTTATGAGCTTCAATCCCCAGGGAGTATTTGTTTTTAGGGATGAGTTAGATGGATTCCTGACAAGTATGGAACAGGAAGGGAGGGAAACAGATAGAGCTTTTCATCTTGAGGCGTGGAGCGGTCAGGGTAGTTTTATCCTCGACCGAATTGGTCGGGGAACTATACGTAGTGATCTTATCTGTGAATCTGTGTTTGGAAGCATCCAACCAGCAAGGATAATCCCTCACATCAGGCAAACTTTAAGTGGATCAGCTAATGATGGTCTTTTCCAACGTTTCCAAATCTTGGTCTATCCTGATATCACCAGCTGGTCGTATATAGATAAATTGCCAGATAAAGATGCAGAAAACCGAACATTCAAATTGATAAAGAAACTTAACGACATGGATTTCATAAAAGATGCTGGTGCAATTTTGGAAGATGGTAATAAGATTCCGTATTTAAGATTTTCCCATGATGGACAAGAATTATTTAAAGATTGGATTTCTGATTTAGAAGGCAGACTGAGAAACAATGACGAACCTCCTGCTATACAAGAACACTTAGGTAAATACCGTTCACTTATGCCCTCAATGGCTTTGATTCATCATCTGTTGGATGTTGCAGATGGTAAAGCACACGGCCCTGTTTCATTGACATCAGCAAGGCTTGCTGCAGCTAGCTGTGACTACCTAGAAAGTCATGCTCGTAGAATTTATTATCTGGCTGGAAACATCACTCAAAGAGCAGCTGGGAATCTGTCGAAGAAAATTAAACAGGGTGCACTTAATGACGGTTTCACAGCAAGAGATGTACATCGAAAAGGCTGGTCACTACTTATTGAAAAAAAAGTCGTAAACTCTGCATTGAATGAGTTAGTAGAAGCAAACTGGTTGAAGAGTAAGAATCAGACACCTTCACATGGAGGTAAAACTAAAGAAATTTTTTTCATCAACCCAATGGTTAAAAATATATCAAATACCTAAAAGCATGAACTGACATTACCGACAACCGCAACGAATGTCAGTTTTGTCAGTACGTCTTTTTAGGAATATAAATGTAATAGTGATATGAACAGATGGCTGAACTGGAAACCAAAGTGCAGTAGATCCAAATTGGCAGAAATGGAGCAAGATGAATTCTCTCAAAATGAGGCTAAGTGTTTTGAAAGAATAGAAAATCAATCTCTGAAACATGCATCTCAAAATGCAAGAAAGGTACTGTTCCCAGATGTTCATATACCAGATAAAGACCTAAGAATAGTTTATGAATTGTACCGAACGGCAATTGTTGAAGAGTCTGTACTCTACAAATGCAAAGATGAGGAGCAGGCCAAGCGATGGGAGCAACATTTTAACAGGAACTTACCACCAGACCGATGGGCATGTGTTATTCGTGAAAATGAATTGAATATTTTGACAACAAGCTGATTGTCATCACTAATTCTTCACAGTCAGACACCCTCCAGATAAAAAACCCTACATTCTTGTAAAATACACCTCAACACCACTTCCCACTAAGAACTAGGCATATTTACAACTTGATTTTATTGTAGATTTTTTGATAGGCTTCAAAAATCAGCATATTTGTTATTTCTGTAGCGGAATGCTGTAAACTCATGGATTAAGAGTTGTTAATAATATCCTTACTACAGCAGAGCTTTGGAACAACTATAGGTAAATTGGAAGAGGGATTGGTAGCAGTTGCGGCTCCTATCTTTAATCAACATGGTGAGGTTCAGGCTACTTTATGTAATGGAGTTCCAAGCTCTCCTGTCTCTTCAGAAAAATTAAATACTGGCTCTCAATCCGTCATTGAAGAGTCAAAGCAAATTTCAGAAAAGATTGGATATCAAACAAATGACAAAAAGAACTCGTAAAAAAGGCGGAAGTGGTGCACGGCGCAAATTTGTGGCCGAACGTAAAGAGCCGATGCTCAAAAACCTTACTCGTGGCTTACCTTTAATTGAACCCCTCAACCAAGAGCAAATCGAGCGTATTGATAATGAATCTCTGTGTATTCTTGAGGAAGTAGGGGTCGTTTTTCGAGATCCGATTGCTCTAGAAGATTGGAGACTTTCAGGTGCTAGAATAGATGGAGAAAGAGTTTATTTTGATCGAGCGCATATTAAAGAATTGATCAAGACCATCCCCACTAACATCACACTCCATGCTCGAAATCCAGAAAAAACAGTCCAGTTAGGGGGGCCCGATTCTATTTTTGTACCCTTTACAGGGGCTCCGTATTTGTGTGACCTTGAAAACATTCGACGATTGCCGACCATTGAAGATTTAGGGGTGATGCACAAATTGTCGCATATGCTGCCAGCCATTCATTCTTCGGCTCACCATATTGTCGAACCGATGGATCTCCCGGTACCACATCGTCATTTACATATCACCTATTCCTCGATGAAACATTCAGATAAAACCTTTATGGGGATGACCACATCTGGCAAGAATAGTGAAGATGTGATGGCAATGTGTGATATCCTTTTTGGTGAGGATTATCTCGAGACTCACCCAGTCGTTACTGGAAATGTGAACGGCAATTCCCCATTAGTCTGGGATGCAACAATGTTGGGAGCATTAAGAGCTTTTTGTAAACGCAATCAGCCAGTTTTATGCTCTCCTTTTGTCTTAGCAGGCGCCAATACCCCAGCATCAACAGTTCCATCAGTGGTTCAACTTAATGCGGAAGCATTGTCATGTTTAGCATATACCCAAGTCGTTCGCAAAGGGGCCCCTGCAATCTATGGCCATTACTTAGCCACCGTTTCAATGAGATCTGGAGCCCCTATGGCAGGGACTCCCGAAATCTCTTTAATGAATTTCATGATTGGCCAATTGGCCAGATATTACGATGTCCCCTGGCGCACTTCTAGTTTACTCGGAGGCTCAAAATTGTTTGACGCTCAAGCTGGATACGAAAGTGCCACTACTTTAATGGCCACTCTTCTCTCTGGAGCCCACTACATCTGGCACTCTGCTGGTTGGAATGAAGCAGGCTTGCATTGTTCCATAGCCAAGTTTGTGGTCGATGCTGAACAATGTGCCATGGGGTATCGCATGACGGAAGGTCCTTATTGGGATGATTTTGATGAAGCTCTGGCTGCACTTCGTGATGTTGGTCCAGGAGGACATTATCTCGGGCACCCACATACTTTAAAAAATTTTGAGCGAGGGTTTTTCATGTCTAAATTATTTGATAATAATTCGATTGAACAATGGAAAGCGGAAGGTTCAAAAGACACCGTTCAACGAGCTCTAGAGTATGCTAAAAATTTGTTAACGGAGTATGAGGAACCAAAACTCGATCAGCTTAAGGATGAAGAATTAAGAACTTATATTGAACGTCGGGAACGAGAGATCCCGGCTGATGGAGGATTGAACGAAAAAAATTAGTGAAATTTGAATTTTTTTTAGGAGACATTTCCATGCGCATGGAAGGAATTTTTACCCCAATCATCACTCCCCAACTGGAAGATGGATCTATTGATAAAGAAAGTTATGTTGAGGTTGCAGAGTTTTTAATTTCATCAGGAATTCACTGTATTGTGATAGGAGGATCCACAGGAGAATATTACACTCAGACTCTTGAGGAACGTATAGAGATGATGCAGTTTACTCATGATATCATCAGTAAACGAATTCCTCTGATGGTCGGAGTGGGAGGTACTCGCACTGAAGATTGTGTCATGTTGGCCAAAGCAGCAAAACAAGTTGGGGCTGACGCTCTTTTAATCAATTCTCCGCCTTATGCCGTCCCCACTGATCTAGAAAACGCAGCCCATGCCTTGAAAATCGACCGAGCTGCTAATTTGCCGATCATGCTCTACAACTACCCTCATCGGACGGGCACAAACATGGGAGAAAAATATCTCACTCGAGTTAGCCGTTCCAAGAATTTTTGTGCCATCAAAGAAAGTTCCGGGGATATAAACCGCGTACATTTACTGGCAAGAGACTATCCTCATATTCAGTTGGGCTGTGGGATGGATGATCAAGCCCTTGAATTTTTTGCATGGGGATCCAAAGTCTGGGTTTGTGCGGGTTCTAATTTTCTTCCCCGAGAACATCTCGCTCTTTATGAAACTTGTGTTCTAGAAGGAAATTTTAGCAAGGGACGCCGTATCATGTCCGCTATGATGCCGCTGATGCGTGTGTTGGAACAAGGAGGAAAATTCGTCCAATGTGTTAAGTATGGTTGTGAATTAGCCGGTTTACGTTCTGGTCCACCCTGTCCACCCTTGCGAGCCTTGAACAAGGATGAGAAACGTAAATTAGAAGAGGTTGTCAGAACTTTGAAGAGCACCATTTCAATGATTTTAGAGGAGGTATAGACTATGACAGATCTATTAACTCATGAAGAATATCTTTCTATTAGTGAAAGTGTAACCTTAGCCTCAAATAGTTTCGTCAACGGATCCTTTCGTCCGGCCAAATCAGGCAAAACAATACCGACTATCAATCCAGCAACCGGAGAAACTCTAACTGAAATTGCATCTTGTGGAAAAGAAGATGTCGATTTTGCGGTCCAAAAGGCACGTGAAGCATTTGATGATGGACGTTGGCGCTGTCTTCACCCCAGTGCACGTAAAGACATTTTAATCCGATTGGCTAAAATGATTACACGTAATCGACGGGAACTTGCTGTTTTAGAAAGTTTAGATAGTGGTAAACCCATTCGTGATTGCGAAGAAATAGATATCCCAGAAACCATTCATACGATAAAATGGCATGCTGAATTGATCGACAAGATTTACGACCAAACCGCTCCAGTGGGGGACGATGCCATGGCCATGATCGTGCGTGAGCCTATTGGTGTGGTCGGTGCAGTGTTGCCATGGAATTTTCCTTTACTGATGGTTGCGTGGAAAATTGGACCAGCTCTTGCTGCCGGGAATTCTGTAATTGTTAAACCCGCTGAGCAAACTACATTAACAGCCTTGCGACTGGCCGAATTGGCTTTGGAGGCAGGGATCCCTCCAGGAGTTTTGAATGTAGTGACTGGACTTGGGCCTGATGTAGGAGAACCTCTAGGGCGACACATGGATGTCGACATGGTCAGCTTCACTGGCTCTACTGAAACAGGCCGAAAATTTTTACATTATTCAGCCGATTCCAATCTCAAAAAAATCGTTTTGGAATGTGGTGGGAAGAATCCTTTAGTCGTCCTGGATGATGCTGAAGAACTAGATTTGATTGCTAAACACGTGGTTCAAGGCGCATTCTGGAATATGGGAGAAAATTGCTCTGCTTCTTCACGATTGATTGTCCATGAAGCGGTCAAAAAAGATTTACTCGACCGGGTACTCAATCGTGCCAAAGGATGGCGTACAGGTAATCCCCTCAATCCAGTCAATAATCTGGGCGCTCTTGTTGATAAAGAACATTTTACCAAAGTCTGCAATTACCTAGACAAGGGGAAAAATGAAGGAGCAAAAATTGTCCTAGGTGGAGAAACAATAGATGGAGTATATGTGGAGCCAACGATTTTCGATGAGGCTTCGGCAGATGCTTCGATTGCACGAGAAGAAATTTTTGGACCGCTTCTCTCTGTGTTAACTGTCAAATCGAATGATAAGGCAATTTCTTTGGCTAATGACACCAACTATGGTCTGGCAGCCTCGGTTTTTTCTGCAAATGCGAAACGTGCGATACGCACTGCGAGAGCTATTCGAGCTGGAACCATAACGGTCAACTGTTATGGGGAAGGGGATATTTCGACTCCGTTTGGGGGCTATAAACAATCAGGTTTCGGAGGTCGAGACAATTCTATTCATGCTCATGACCAATATACAGAATTAAAAACAATTTGGGTGGACCTTTCAGATCGAACCTCTGAAGAGGTGATTGAATAAGATCCATGGCAAATTTAATAGAAGTCACGAATATCCGTTCAGGCAATCCTGGACTTTCAGGATGGAACGAAATTTTACCTAAACCAGCACCGGCTCGGTTACTTGAAAAAACTGTGACAGCGGATTGGCTGGTGATTGGAGGAGGTTTTGCCGGTTTGGCAGCAGCTCGCCGACTTCGTCAAAACCGACCCCATGATCAAATTTTGCTTCTGGAAGCAATCCGCATTGGAGAAGGGGCTGCGGGCCGTAGCTCGGGGTTTATGATTGATCTGCCCCATGATCTTAACTCTGACAGCTATGCTGGGGGGGCCGAAAAAGATCGAAAGCAAACTGAGATGAATCGGAAAGCTCTTGCATTCGCAGTCCAAGCCGCACAGGAATATGGGTTTTCTAAAGAGATCCTGGATGCCCGTGGAAAAATTAATGTCGCAGCTACTAAAAAGGGAGACCTACACAATCGTGATTATGCTGAACATCTCAAAGAACTCGGAGAGAAATCGACATGGTTGGATGCTACTGAGATGAAACGAATTTCCGGAACCGACTACTATCTCAGTGGGCTTTATACTCCCGGGGCAATCATGATCCAGCCTGCTGGGTTTGTCAGAGGAATGGCGGAAGGGTTGCGTTCAGAGGTAAATATTTACGAAAATTCCCCCGTGATTTCGTTAAGGCGTCAAGGGAGTGATTGGAAAGTGAAAACCTCCCAGGGGACCGTCTCGGTACCCAAAATCATCTTGGCCGTCAATGGGCATCTTCAGAGTTTCGGTTTTATGAAGCAACGGCTGATGCACATTTTTTTATTTGCCTCAATGACTCGAACTTTAACGGAGAAAGAAATTAATAAATTAGGGGGTGAAAGAAATTGGGAGTTTGTACCAGCAGACCCAATGGGATCTACCGTTCGCCGTATTTCTGGAAAGGCGGGCGATCGGATTGTGGTTCGTAATAAATTTAAATTTAAATCATCGGTAGAAATCTCAGAAAGGAGTGTAGAGATTGCTGCTCGTGACCATGATCGTAGTTTTACCGCTCGCTTTCCTATGCTTAAAGCCGTAGAAATGGAATATCGTTGGGGAGGACGACTGTGTCTCAGCTGGAATGATGTGCCAGTTTTTGGAGAATTGGAAGATGGAATCTTTGCAGCTTGTTGTCAGAACGGACTCGGAGCCTCCAAAGGAACACTTTCTGGAATCTTAGCTGCTGATTATGCTACAGGGACTGAGAATCCTTATGTTGCAGATTATTTGGATGCCGAAAAACCGAGCTTGTTGCCACCAGAACCTTTTGCATCGATTGGCGCGACAGTTTATCTGCACTGGAAAGAGAAGCAAGCGGGTCGTGAGAAGTAAATAAATTCTCTAATGAAGCTCATTCACTCACAGAACAACTGACAATAATTAACCTCACCCTTTAAAGAGTAAATGAGTGAATTGTTTTTGGAAATATTAAAATGTAATAAAAAAGAAAAACTAATAAAACATATATTTTGATTTAGGAGATAGTCATATAGAAGAAAAATGAAGTAAATTTTTGTAAAAATAAAATTAAACACATATAGAAATTCAAGGTTAAGGCAATGATCATCACATAACATACTTCAATCTAGATACAGAGTAAAACCTACTGATGACTTTAAAGAAAAAACAACTTATTGAGTGTCAAAGCTTATGGAAAATTTTTGGTCAGAAAGCCAAAACAGCGATGCAAGCCGTCAAGGAACGTAACTTAACTAAAGAGCAAGTCCACAATGAGTTTGATTGTATCGTAGGTGTTCAAAACGCGACGTTTTCTGTTGATGAAGGTGAAATTTTTTGCATCATGGGCCTCTCAGGCTCCGGTAAATCAACCCTAATTCGTCATATCAACCGTCTCATTGAACCTACTTCAGGAGAAATTTTTATTGATGGAGAAAACATCAATAATCTAAATCAGACCGAGTTACGCGAAATAAGATCTTCCAAAATTGGGATGGTTTTTCAAAATATGGCGTTGCTTCCTCATAAAAATGTCCGTGAAAACGTTGCTTTTGCTTTGGAATTGAGAGGTATTGATAAAAAGAGTCGGGACAAGGTTGCTAATGAAACCTTGGAAACCGTTGAATTGTCAGGCTGGGGAGATCGCTATCCTGACGAATTGTCAGGAGGGATGCAACAAAGAGTGGGGTTGGCCAGAGCCATTGCGGCCAATCCGCAAATACTCTTAATGGATGAGCCCTTCTCGGCATTAGATCCTTTAATTAGAAGACAATTGCAGGACCAGTTCATTGAACTCTCTCAGATTATGCACAAAACGACAATTTTTATAACTCATGACTTGGATGAAGCAATTCGAATTGGACAACGGATTGCCATTATGAAAGACGGAATGCTGGTCCAAATTGGTGAGCCGGAAGATATTGTTACAGATCCCGTGGATGATTATGTGGCTAAGTTTGTTTCAGGCATTTCAAATTTACATTTAGTAACGGCTGGGAAAATCATGCAATCGATTGCCGAATATGAGGCCTCTGCCGGACCTGTCAAGGAGGAGTCATTGCTGAAGGCAAAACTCGACGATGATTTAGATTGCTTGATCGATTTATCAATAAAGACAGATGAACCTATTCTGATAGAATCCGAAAGCAAAATAGTTGGAATCGTGTCGAAGAAAACCCTTTTGGCAGGAATCCAGGGGCATTGGAATACTTAAATTGCAATGGTGAAAAGGTTGCTCCGAAACTGGAAATCTTAGAGGGAGGAGTGATCACAAACAGATTCGAAAACAAACAATTAATTAAGTGGGGTTCAAATGGCTGATGAAGTAAAGTTCTCAATTCTAGATCCGTTTTCAGCAATTGATATAGGCATTGCTGATTGGGCCGACGGAATCAAAGAATGGGCCACAAATAATCGAGAGGCAATTCAACCAGTAAAAAATTATCTTAACGATGTGATCATATGGATGAATGACGTACTTCAGGCATTACCTCCCCTGATCACTATAGCATGTATTGCAATTATTTCTCTCCAATTTGCTGGGAAAAAGGTCACCGGTATAGTAGTAATTTGTTTGGTTGCTATTGGATTTCTTGATCCAAGAGCATGGGATTTAACAATGACTACCTTATCTATTGTTGTTACCTCAGTTCTTATTTCAGCAATAATTGGTCTCCCTCTAGGGATTCTTGCAGGAAAAAGTGACCGATTTGAGCAATTGATTCGCCCTATTTTGGACACCATGCAAACCATTCCTGCTTTTGTATATTTAGTTCCTGTTGTCATGTTAGTTGGAATTGGCAATGTTTCAGGAGTTCTGGTAACTATTGTCTTTGCTCTTCCTCCTTTGGTTCGCTTAACCTCTCTTGGCATTCGTCAAGTCAATCCCAGTATAGTAGAAGCCGCAAAAGCTTTTGGGGCAAGTCCCAGTCAAATCCTATGTAAAGTGGAATTACCTCTTTCCGCTCCCAGCATTATGGCGGGTCTCAATCAAACAATTATGCTCGCACTTTCAATGGTGGTGATCGCTTCTATGATTGCAGTCAAAGGTCTGGGAAACGAAGTATTAAGAGCCATGGGGCGGCTTGATGCGGGAAAAGCAATTGTTGGTGGGGCTGGAATTGTGCTCTTAGCGATAGTTTTAGATCGAATCACTGAGAGTTTTGGTTTATCAAAAAGGGAAAAAGGCGTACGCCATTGGTGGGAATCAGGGCCTATTGGTTTATTTTATAACCAATACAAGAAATTGAACTAATGCAATTCCACTTAATCCAAATTTTCAACACTTTTTTATGTGGTCGCTTATGATATGAAATTATTTAATTAAATAACTTGTATTTTTGTACAATTTCTAAAATCTTATATCTTTAAAACCTTCAATAAGGAGTCGCTTATGGTATGAAATATTTTACATAAAAAACTTGTATTTTCGAAAAATATCTAAAATCTTATATCTTTAAAACCTTTAATGCGGAGAATCTTATGTTAAAGAAAACTATAAAAAATACTTTTGTAGGTATCATAGCTGTGGCTACGACAGCTTTTATAATGACACCGGTGTATGCAGGAGGTCATTTACCAGGGGAAGGCAAAACCGTTCGTCCTGTAGAAGGAACTAATTTAGAAGAAAAATTTCAACATAAAATACTTTATCGAGCTTTAAAAGATCTAGGGTATAAAATTGCGGAACCCGATGAAGTAAATTACCAAACCATTCATATTGCTCTAGGCACTGGAGATAGTGATTTCACTGCAGTTCATTGGGATCCACTGCATGCAGCCTTTTTTAAAGAAGCAGGAGGAAAAAAGGTGATGAGCAAAGTGGGAGATTATATCCAAGGAGCCCTTCAAGGATATCTTGTTGATAAAAAATCTTTTGATGCTGGAGTCAAAAATCTTGGAGACCTGAAAAAAGCTGAAATTGCAAAAAGATTTGACCACGATGGAGATGGCAAAGCGGATTTAGCAGGGTGCCCACCTGGATGGGGATGTGAAAGAGTGATTGAACATCACATGGGAGAATTTGGTATGCGCACAACCGTCACTCACAACCAGGGAGATTACAATGCTGTGATTGCCGACATTATTGCTGCATACAACTCTGGTAAGCATGTGATTTATTATACATGGACCCCTTATTGGGTTTCAGGAGTTTTAGTGCCAGGAAAAGATGTTGAATGGATTGAGGTTCCTTATTCTTCCCTACCTGATGGAAGAAAAGGGATGACGAAATTTAATGGTAAGGAAGTTGGTTTTGAGGTCAATTCTATAAGGGTTGTAGCCAATAATGCCTTCCTCAAGAATAATCCAGCCGCAGAAAGACTTTTTGAAATTGCCGTATTGGATATCAATGATGTTTCTGGTCAAAACAAGAAAATGAGGGATGGGGAAGATTCCATCAAAGATATCGATCGTCATGTGAATGAATGGATCCGTAACAATCAAAACACTTACAACTTTTGGCTCTCGCAAGCAAAATCTGCTGCAAAATAATCGCTGAAAGATATCGCAGACGGTTTATCAATAGCTCTTGGTCCATATGAGCATATAAGCTTATATGGACCATAGTTTAAATCTATATCAATTTGAAAATCGAAATAGATCAAGAGTATACTTGAGGTCTTTAGCAGAGTATATTGGCTCGGTCAGGGCTGACTATAGGGAAATGTTGAATTTAAAGGCCGTTAAACGCCTAAGTGCAATATGAAAAACTTAAGGTGGTTGAGGGAGGAAGATACATTATCCAACCTAATTTTATACTAAAAAACTTCTTCTTCATTTGATTCACATTGGCATTGAAGGCATGAGTCTCGAAAAATAGGAATCCTAATTAGTTTATCTGGAAGACTATGGTTTTGATGCAAAGCATTGCTGTTTAAAATCTCAAGTGTGGCTACTTTTTTAGAGATCAAAATCTGAATCAGAGTTCCTGATCTCTCCCACTCGCCTACACTATGACATAACTTTTTTTTCCGACAAAGCAACCAATTGCCGCAATAATTCACATAAATGGAAATCGCAGAAATCCATATCTATCAGCATGATCTTCCTGTGAAAAACGGCCCCTACACCATGGCCAGCAGTGCGGTTTGGGAACTGGACACGACACTGGTCAAGTTGTTCTCGGACACCGGCCATGTGGGTTGGGGCGAGACCTGTCCAGTCGGCCCTACCTATGCCGAGGCTCACGCAGGCGGCGCACGAGCTGCTCTCAAGGTCTTGGCCGAAGGGTTAATCGGCACGGAGGCTGTGCCGGGCATTTTGCACCGCCAAATGGACAGGCTGCTAAACGGCCACAATTACGCCAAGGCAGCTCTGGATATTGCTGCACATGACCTCTTTGGCAATGCGCTAGGGGTCAATGTAGCTGAACTGCTGGGCGGAGCGGTGACGGACCGTGTGCCCTCCTACTACGCCATCGGTATCGGCGCGCCCAACGAGATCGCACGGCTCGCTAAGGAGAAATTGGACGAGGGCTACCCACGCCTGCAGATCAAGATCGGCAGGCGCCCTGTCGAGGAGGACATTGAGACCATAACTAAGGTCTGGGAGGTCATCAAAGGCACCGGAATGCGCCTAGCTGTAGATAGCAACCGAGGTTTGACCACCAGCGACGCCCTCCGCGTCAGCCGCGAGCTGCCCCATGTACCATTCATCATGGAACAGCCTTGCAATACCATAGATGATTTGAAGAAGATCCGACCAAAGATGGGGCATGGTATCTACATGGATGAAAGCAGCGTGGACCTGAACACAGTTATTTCTGCTGTCGGAACCGGGCTAGTGGACGGATTTAGCATGAAGGTGACGCGCATTGGCGGTTTGACCCACATGCGCGCCTTCCGAGACATCTGCGAGGCGTGCAATTTACCACACACCTGTGACGACAGTTGGGGCGGTGACATCATCGCTGCCGCCTGCACCCAGATCGGCTCGACCGTCAAAACAGAACTCTTCGAAGGCGTCTGGCTCGCCGCGCCCTATATCGAAAGCAACTACGACCCGAAAAACGGCATTCGGATCGAAGGTGGTTATATTCAGCGCCCGACCGGACCGGGCCTTGGTGTGACGCCGGACGAAACGCTATTCGGAAAGCCCGTGGCGTCCTTTGGAAGCTAATCAAATGATCCCCGAAACCATGACGGCCGTACTTCTGACTGGGTACGGCGGTTTTGACAAGCTAGACTGCCGCGACGACGTACCCACGCCGAAACCGGGCCCGATGGAGGTGTTGATCCGCGTAGCGGCCGCTGGCGTGAACAACACAGATATCAACACCCGCATCGGCTGGTATTCAAAAGCCGTGACCGCCGACACTGAGACGGGCGGGGCCGAGGGATTCGACAAGATGGATAATACTGACGCAAGCTGGTCTGGCGTGCCGCTCAACTTCCCACGCATCCAGGGTGCGGATGTATGTGGACATGTGGTGGCGGTTGGGGACGATGTAAACCCCTCGCGCATCGGTGAGAGAGTGATTGTGCGTAACATGCTGCGCAGCTATGTGGATTACCGCCCTTACGAATGCTGGACCATCGGCAGTGAATGCGACGGCGGCTTTGCCCAGTTCTGCGTGGCACCCGCACGCGAAACCCATGAGGTCGACTGCGATTGGTCGGATGCGGAGCTCGCAGCAATCCCCTGCGCCTATTCCACAGCGGAAAACATGCTGTACCGGGTTGGTTTGGGGGCAGAGCGAGTACTTATCACCGGGGCTTCGGGCGGGGTCGGATCGGCTGCCGTGCAGCTTGCCAAACGGCGCGGAGCGTATGTGATAGCGCTTTGCTCGCCCGCCAAGTCGGACACGGTGATTGCCCTTGGCGCAGACCAGGTAATAGCGCGTGACGCGAATATCGTTGCTGAACTGGGCGAAGGCTCTATTGACGTAGTGGTTGACCTGGTAGCTGGGGACGGCTGGTCCGCTCTTCTCAGCGTGCTGCAACGGGGTGGACGTTACGTAACAGCTGGGGCTATTGCCGGACCGATCTGCGAGATCGACATCCGCACGTTATACCTGAAGGACCTCACTCTTTACGGCTGCACCTTTCAAGAGGACGAAGTGTTTGAGAACCTCGTGAAATACATCGAGTCGGGCGAAATACGCCCGTTGGTCGCAGGCACCTACCCGCTCTCCTGCATCGCCAAGGCTCAAGAAGATTTCCTGGCCAAGAAACACACTGGACAACTTGTCCTTATTCCTCCTCAGGTGGCCCGATGAGAATTCGCAAGATCGACCTTTTTGAATTGCATCTGCCCTATGCTGGTGGGACCTATGAACTTTCCCATGGACGCGTCTATACGGGATTCGACAGCGTCATGGTTCGCCTCACAACAGATGACGGAACTGAGGGCTGGGGTGAAAGCACCCCTTTCGGGCCAAACTACATTGCCGCCCATGCCAGAGGTGCGGGTGCCGGGATCAAGGAAATAACACCCCACCTGATTGGCCGTGATCCTCGCGACGTTGACCGGATTAATGATACGATGGATGAGGCTCTGTTGGGCCACAACCACGCCAAATCAGCCATCGACGTGGCCTGCTGGGACTTGTTCGGCAAATCCGTAGGGCTGCCAATCTACAAGCTGCTGGGCGGGTCAACTGGTAAACCACTTCCCACGATCAGCTCCATCTATGCTGGGACCCCAGAGGACATGCGCGCCCGTGTTGCGGAACATCGCAATAGGGGCTACATGGGCCATTCTGTCAAAATCGGTGCGCTGGAAAGAGAGGGCGGGCCAAAGCTGGATGCCGATCGCATCGCGGCCTCAATGGCCGACAGGCAGCCCGGCGAGTATTTCATTGTCGACGCCAATGGAGGGTTGATCCCGGAAACGGTGCTACGCATGCTACGCGCCCTGCCGGACAGGCTGGATTTTGTGTTGGAAGCGCCCTGTGCCAGCTGGCGCGAGACACTCTCTCTGCGGCAACGGTGCGACGTTCCAATCATTTTGGACGAGCTGGCGCAAGAAGACGGCGACATCGCCAAGCTGGTGGCGCTGGATGTAGCCGACGGGATTGGGCTGAAGATTTCCAAGGCGGGTGGGCTGACCCATGCGCGTCGCCATCGCGACATTTGCCTCGCGGCGGGGCTGACGATTTCAGTGCAGGACACGGTTGGCTCGACGCTCTCCGCCGCTTCGATCTTCCACATGGGTGTGACCGTGCCCGAACGCCTGCTGCGCTGCGTGCTGGACCCGCGTGACATGGTGACAGTGCAGACCGGCTCTTTCTACGCACCGATCCAAGAAGGTGGTGTGCTTCCACCCGATGCGCCAGGGTTGGGCGTGACTGTTAACCAAGATCTGCTGGGCGAACCTGTTGCCAGCTGGGAGGAGTGATCATGTTCGAAGAAAAACGCGTGCTGGTGACCGGCGCGGCAGGAGGCATAGGTGCCTCCATCGTTGATAAACTGAGCAACCAGGGTGCCCGTGTCGCTGTGGCCGACCTGATTACGGAAGGATTAACGGCCGAGGCACATCTGCCCGGCGACCTCTTGGACGCGAACTATTGCGATGGTCTAGCGAGGGCAGCATCCGACGTGCTAGGTGGGCTTGATATTGTCATCAACAACGCTGGTGTCATCACTCGCGGACCAGTGACTGAGACGACGGATGCAGATTGGGCCCTGTCGATGGGCGTCAATGTGGAGGCTCCCTTCCGCATTTGCCGCGCCGCAATCCCGCTGATAGCTGCGTCCGGCGGTGGGTCCATCGTCAACACAGCGTCTTGCTGGGGCGGTATAGCCCCAGGGCCAAACCACGCGCTCTACTGCATGACTAAGGCAGCGATAGCCCAGCTGACCAAATGCATGGGGATGGATCATGCACACCAGGGCATTCGTGTTAATGCCGTCTGCCCCAACGAGGTGAACACGCCTATGCTGCACTCGGGCTTTGCTAAGCGTGGCTTAGAAACAGACAATGCCGTCAAGGAACTGGGCAGGACTGTGCCCCTAGGCCGTATTGCCGAGCCCGAGGACATTGCCGATGTCGTGTTGTTCATTGCCTCGGATGCAGCACGCTACATGTGCGGCGCACTGGTCGAAGTCAACGGCGGGAAACCGGTCGCATGAGCCAATACCAGGGAAAGGTGGCGCTGGTCACCGGGGGGCGCTCGGGCATCGGGCAGGCGATTGCCACGCGGCTTGAGGCCGAGGGAGCGAGGGTCTTTACCGCACAGCGTGGAGAGGATACGCGATTCGACGGGATCGTAGCAGATTTCACTGATCCTGCCAGTCCCGGTTTAGTGGTGAAAGAGGTCATCGCTCGCACAGGTCAACTTGATGTACTGGTGAACAACGCGGGCATAATGCAGGAAACATGTGTCGAGGAGATGTCACTGGCCGATTGGCAGCGCATCCTAATGGTCAACCTCACCGCGCCCTTTCTGATGATCCAGGCAGCTCTGCCACATCTTCGGGTGACGCGGGGATGTATCGTCAATGTCGGCTCGATCGAGGGATTGGGAGCGAATCCCGGCCACGCTGCTTATAGCTCGTCCAAGGCCGGGCTGCATGGGTTGACGAGGTCTGTTGCGGTGGATCACGGGTTAGATGGGGTGCGTTGCAACGCGGTTGCGCCTGGCTGGATTGATACACCTCTGAACGAGAATTTTATCGAGTCACAGGATGATCCAGTGGCATTTCGTGAAAAGATAGGTAGTATCCATCCGCTGGGGCATACAGGATCACCCGAGGAAGTGGCTTCGCTGATATGCTGGCTGGCATCAGATGATGCATCGTTTGTGACCGGGCAGGTCTGGACTATTGATGGTGGCCGGACTACAAAACTGAGTTTACCCTGAATGAAGAACTTCTGTGAAAAAACTGACTTATACTCTTGTGTTTCAGTACAGTGACAGATGGAGAATTTATCTTGATGGTCTGATTATAAAAGCAAACCCACCTCCTCCTTAGAATAACCTCACTAATTCTTGACAGTTAAACTCAAAATTCGCAACTCAGATCAAGTCAATAATCGTGGCAGATGTATAATAAAAGTTGAACCTTGACCAAGCTTGCTTTCTACTGTTACTTGACCTCCGTGCACTTGAGTAATGTGTTTAACAATAGACAAACCCAATCCTGTTCCTCCCATTTTTCTGCTGCGTGCAGTATCCACTAATTATCTTTAATTAAGATTAAAAATATCCTGAAGCCTTAATTGACTTCAGGAATGATTTCACTACGAACACATTGCCCAATCGTTACTTGGAGAAAATTTTATAATTAATTTGTTAAGAAATTATTAGGCCAATGTCAGAAGATTGTTAGACAATAGTCACGAATTATAGACCATCCCTGCATGATATTAGAAGAATAGATTTGGTTAGATTTTTTAATTAGAGAGTATTGGGGGATATAAATCCAATACTATTTGTAGTTGTCCATATAGTTGTCTATCAGCGCTGATATTCAGTACAATTAAGTAGCTTCAATCTCCTGCAGTTAACCTTACTAATTCTTCACAGTCAGACACCCCTTAGAACGTCCTTTCCGTTAACCTTTGTAAACAATCTTCAGTCTCAATCAATTAAGTGGGGGGATATTAAAGCTAATTAATGTTTCTTCTATTATTTAGCTAGATTTAGAGGGATAGTGGATATTATGCTCTCGGGGTTATGGGCCTTCATTAAGCTAGTTCAGGGCCTGATATGCTTCTCCTACTTTTGAATGCACTGATTAGCATCTCAGCACCATTCTCACCTACCAGACTAACAAGCTGAGCATTGAGTTCTTCTACAGATTTTTCCTTTACTATTTCATGTCTGTCAACTGGCCTAAACCCAGCTCTATCCAAAAGCTCAAATTTTATATTTTCCTAGTTTCTTACATACGTTGTTGTCCTTCCGGACATAGGTTTGCTGTTTGGTTTCTCCGGTCGTACCGTTGTCACGCTAAAAAACAAAATTCTTAAATGAACTAATTATTTGTTTACCCAAAAAATTGGTATTTAAATTGTTATCTCTTTTGGATCTCGAACTTGAACTGCTAGGATTATAAGTACCAGATACATTGTCTGTACCATTGGTTGCCGAATAAGTTGGTGCAGCACTTGTATTGTCACTGCTGTAAGTCATAGTTCCATTCCAATTATTGTATTGGAAAGTAATAGTTCCGTTAGTGAAATAAGTGCCAGAAGAAGAAGCATCTAGACCACTTTTAAAAATGAGTTTATGAAGTGCAATTTCACTGCTTGTCCCAATTACCGAAGAATTATACTCTTGATTATAACAATCGGATGAAAAATTTAATAAAGAAGTCACATTGCATGCACCACCATCTGATTCTGACTGTAACTGTTTTATTATTAACTTCACATCTCCACTACTGGAAGTTCCTGAAAGTTCAATGTACATAGCTTGTGCACTTTGTTGAATATAACACGATGTACATGCATTAGACATTGTTTTTCCCGTTACATCTACAACACCACTGCTATCCATTATAACTACACCATACATATAATAACTGCCTTTAGAAGAAGTTATTGTTACACCAGAGATGCTATCAAAACAATCTTCAACAGACATATCATTTATAGCTAATATGTGTGTATTATTTGAAGCCTTTTCGAAAGTTGCAGTAGATAAAGCGTTAAAAAATGCGCAATTAGTGGAGCTTGAACTAGAAGAAGGTGAATTATCATAAAATGATGAATCATTATTTATCTGATAAACTACACCTGAACTTGATGAACTACTATTATCATTTAGAAAACCACCATCACTAGTAGTATTACCTGAAAAACTATTATATTTTAATAACTCATCTTTTATTAAGTCTATTTCTTCTTTTAAATTTTTTT